>CAZSDE010000140.1:0-8254 GCA_964605435.1 uncultured Akkermansia sp. | reverse complement strand
CTTTGAGGAGCATGAGGGAATCGTCCGGCGAAGCGGCATTGGTGCGGCGTCCGCGGATATCGTCGGTGAAGGCGCGGATATCGAAGACGGGGTCGTAGCCGCGCAGACTGAGTTTGAAGCCTGCCTTGCCGTCCTTGGCTCCGTGGCAGGTACCGGCGTTGCAGCCCATGCGGGAGACGACCGGGGTGACGTCCTGAATGTAATCGGGTACTTTACCGCCCTGCAGGCCGTTCACATTGACCTTGAGGGCAGTTTCGCGGCCGCCCCATGTAATGCGGAGGGCCGAGGATCCGTCGGATTTCGGGGTGACGAGTCCGGACGGGGAGATTTCGGCGGCGTTGCCATCCCGGGTGATGGTGGCGGCGCGGGTGACATCGGCCGAGGTGCCGTTGGCAAAGGTGGCGGTGACGATGATCTGACCCGAGGCGGCTGGGCCGGGGAGGGAGAGGTCGGCTGGAGAAACGGCGAGGGCCTCGAGGCCTTCCGTGGACGGGACAAGCTCCGGCGGTTCGGCGTCGGGCGCGGCGGGTTCTGCCGCCTTGAGCGGGAGCGGCAGGCAGCAGAGCGCAAGTCGGAGGAAGGCTTTCATGGCCGTCCATCATACCCGGAATCGCCCGGTCGGCATTCCGGATTTGCGGATGGCGGGCTTTTCAGGGTTCCGTTCCGAGTTTCGTGTAGCAGACGCTTTCGCAGGACATGTCCCAGAGCGGTTTCAGTTCAGCATCCAGTTTGGTGAGGCTGAGGGAGAAGCCTGACATGTCCTGGCAGGTGACGAGGGGTCCGATGATGGTATCGTGGACGCGGATGCCTTTGGCGGCGAGCAGGCGTTTCACGGTGCGGTTGATGATGAGGAGTTCCATCATGGTCGTGGAGCCGAGGCTATTGACGAAGAGGACGACCTCGTCGCCTTCGCCGAAGGAGAGGTCGTCGGCGAAGATGAGGTTGAGCAGCATGGGGGCGAGTTCCTCGGCGGTGCCCATGGGGATGAGTCCGACGCCTTTTTCGCCGTGGATGCCCATGCCGAGTCCGATTTTATCGGCATCGATTTCGAAGGTGGGCTGGCCTGTGGCCGGGATGGAGCCAGGGGTCATGGAGACGCCGATGGAGCGGGTCATGGCTTCTGCCTTGGTGGCGATGCGGGCGAGTTCGTCGAGGGAATCGACGACCTGGGAAGCTGCTCCTGCGAGTTTGACGATGGGGACGAGGCCTGCGATGCCGCGGCGGTCTGCTTTGCGGTCGGGCGGGGCGCTGGCGACGTCGTCGTGGATGAGGACGGTGCGGACTTCGATGCCTTCTTCGGCGGCGAGTTCGGCACCCATATCGAAATTGAGGACGTCACCGGCGTAGTTGCCGTAGAGGAAGAGGACGCCGCGGCCCCGGTTTACGGCTTTGGTTCCGTCGAGAACGATGTCCGGGGGCGGGGCGGCAAAGATATCTCCGCAGGCGGCACCGTCGGCGAGGTTGTGTCCGACGAGGCCGTGGTAGATGGGTTCGTGGCCTGAGCCACCCCCCACGAGCAGGGCTACCTTGCCATCGCGGATGTCCTTCTTCACGATGCAGCCGCGGCCGACCTTCACGCAGGAACCGTCGTAGGCTTCCACGAGCCCGTCGAGGAGTTCGGCGGCGCAGTCATTGGGGTTGTTGATGATCTTCTTGGTGAGAGGCATGGCGTGCTCGGGGGTGGGGATTGACGGGGCTGCAAGCGGGCTTGGGAGAGGTGGAAAATCAAGGGCAGAGGCGGACCATGTTGGCGGTGCATTGCGCCATGTGTGGGAGACCGCAAACCGCTGCGGTAATTTCATTGCCATGGGGCGGGCGATCCGGCAGCATGGGGTAACCCCTTTTTTGGCGAAACTCTCCCGTATTATGATCCGAAACCTGCAAATTCCCGTGCGTTGGCTGACCGCCGTGTTCCTGCTGTCTGCGGCTCCCTTGTATTCGCAGGATGCCATCATCAGTGAATTCATGGCGTCCAACGTCACGGAGCTGGCTGACGAGGATGGCCAGTTCAGCGACTGGATCGAGGTGGAGAATCCCGGCGGAGTGCCGGTGAATCTGGAAGGATGGAGTCTGACGGACAATGCGGCGCTGCCTGCGAAGTGGAAGTTTCCGTCTATGACCCTGCCGCCGGCGGGTCGGGTGGTGGTTTTTGCATCGGGAAAGAACCGGGCTGTGGCGGGACGGCAGCTCCACACGAATTTCGGGCTGAAGTCCGAGGGGGGCTATCTGGCGCTGGTGCGGCCGGATGGACTGGCGCGGCCGAGCGAGTGGAATCCGTATCCGCTGCAGCAGGATGACATCAGTTTCGGGGCCGCGCAGGAGACGGTTCCGGTGGGTCTGCTGGGGGGGAGCGCGGGGCGGCTGCTGGTGGCGGCGGGCGGGGCTGTGCCGCCGGCGGACTGGGCGTCGGCGGGGTTTGCCGGGGACAGTGGCTGGCGTGCGACGGCGACGCCTCCGGGAATTGGGTACGACACGACGGCTCCCGCTCCGCCGCCAGGGAACATTGCGCGGACGGGAACGGCGGTGCAGAGCACGACGCAGGGGAGTTTCACTGCGGCGCTGGGGAACGATGGGATTCTCAATAATTTCACGCATACGGGAACCGCGGACGCCGCGCCATTCTGGAATCTGGATCTGGGAGGGCTTGCGCAGATCAGCAGCATCACGGTGCGGAACCGCGGGGACAACTGTTGTGGAAGCCGGCTGCGCGACATCACGGTGCAGATTCTCGACGAGGCCCTTGCACCCATCTACACCTCGGCCCTGCTCAATCCGGAGAATGCCGGATTCACCTACCCGGCGGGTCCAGCCTCGCTGAGCATTGATCTCGTGGCGCTGACGGGTGGATCGGTGGCTGGCCGTCATGTGCGCATCAGCCGGACGGCGGATCCGGATCTTTCCGGAACGGGAGGACAGGGGGATACGAACGAGCAGAATGTGCTGTCGATGGGCGAGGTGGAAGTCTTCGGGGTGGCTCCCGGGATCGCGGTCAATCTCGCGCGCACGGGCAGTCCTGCTCCGGTGGCCACGCAGACTAGTACGCTGTCGACCTACACCGCGGCGCTGGGCATCAATGGCAACAACGCGGACTTCACGCACACCCTCAATACCGATGTCAATCCTGCGTGGACGCTCAATCTGAACCGCCGGGCGGCCATTGCCTCGGTGAACCTGCACAACCGGGAAGGCTGCTGTCCGGAGCGGCTGCGGAACATCACCATTCAGATTCTCGATGCCAATGGCACCACGGTGCTGCATACGTCGGCGCTGCTCAATCCCGAGAATGTGCTGGGTGGACCGGCGGATCTTTTCTACGATGTCTCGGCAGCCAATGGAGGGAATCCGGTGTTTGGTCAGTATGTCCGGGTGCGGAGGACGCCCGATGCGGCTGCCACGGACGATGCGAGGGTGCTTTCGCTGGGTGAAGTGCAGGTGCGGGGCACGGAACTGAACGGTTACCGACCGCATATCCGGACCGATGTGGAAGCCGAGATGCTGGGGAAAGCCAGCACGGTCTACTGGCGTCTGCCCTTCACAGCGGCGAATGCGGCGCGCTTCAATGCCCTCGTGCTGCGGATGCGTTACGATGATGGATTCGTGGCGTGGCTCAACGGAACGAAGATTGCGGAGCGGAATGCGCCGTCCGATCCTGGTCCGGGCAGCGTGGCGACGGTCAACCGTCCGTTCACGGAAGGGATCGTGGCGGAAACGATCGATGCGGCCGCGGTGCTGCCCCTGCTCAATCCGGCTGGTCCCAATGTGCTTGCGGTGCAGGGGCTCAATGTGGCGGCGAGCGATGACAATTTCCTGCTGCAGCCGGAGTTGGCTGCGACCTATGTCAACACGACGCCGAACGTTTACCTGACGAATGCGACGCCGGGAGCGCCCAATGCCACGCCATGGTACGAAGGCGAAGTGGAGGACACGAAATTCAGTCACCGCCGGGGCTTTTACGATGCGCCGTTTCAGCTGAGCATCACGACCTCCACCCCTGGGTCGCAGATCTGGTACACCACCAACAACAGCGAACCCAGTCCGCAGAATGGGACCCTGTACACCGGGCCGATCACGATTGGGAGCACGCCGAATACGTCGACTTCGGGAGCCCGCGTGATCCGGGCGCGCGCCTTCCGGACGAACTGGAAGCCGACGAACATCGATACACACACCTTCATCTTCCCGGCGGATGTGACCGGGCCGCCGAAGGTTTCCCTGTCCACCGGCGGGGCGGTAACGGGTTCCGTGGCGAACATTCCGCCTGGCTGGCCGACCAATGCGGCCACCAATGGCGGTCAGGCCTTCATCTGGGGCTTTGATTCGGTCGTGAAATCCCAGTACAATGCGGCCCAGATGCGTGAAGCGCTCGGGCAGATTCCGGTGATTTCCGTGGTCACCCAGCAGAATCACCTCACGGATCCGGTGACCGGGATTTATGTGAATGGGGTGCAGCGGGGGCAGGCATGGGAACGTCCGGCAAGCATTGAAATGCTGGACCTGACGAAACCCGGTGCGACTCCCGAGGCTGGGCACGGACAATTCGGGAGCGGCTGCGGCATCCGGATCCGCGGGGGGGCGAGCCGGGGCGATTCCAGCACGAAGCACAGTTTCCGGGTTTTCTTCCGGAATGCCTACGGGGATGGGAAGCTCAACTACCGACTGTATGGTCCGGACGGTGCGGCGGAATACGACGCCTTCGACCTGCGCGGCAGCCAGAATTATTCGTGGAGTCAGAATGCCTCGGATGTGAATGAAACCATGGTGCGCGATCCCTTCTGCCGCATGACGCTGGCGGCCATGGGGCAGCCGAGCACGAGGACCCGCTACTGCCATCTTTTCCTCAATGGCCTTTACTGGGGGATTTACGACATTCACGAACGGGCCGAGAATTCGTTCGGTGAAACCTACCTTGGCGGGAACAAGGATGATTACGACGTCATCAAGTGCGGTGACCGCTATACGCTCGACTTCAAGACAGAGGCAACCGATGGCTATCTGACCACGAATCCGGACGGCAGCAAGGCAGCGTGGCGGGACCTCTGGGACCGGTCGATTGCCCACCGCACGGCTCCGACCAATGCGAACTATTTCCGGATGCTCGGACGGAATCCCGATGGCACGCGGAACCCTGCCTTTCCGGTCCTCGTGGACATCGATGACCTCATTGATTACATGATGGTGATCTTCTACACGGGAGACGGCGATGCCGTGCTTTCGAGCTTCCTGTCGAACAACAAGCCGAACAACTGGCATTCGATGCGCGACCGGAAGGGCGAGCGCGGTTTCACCTTCTACCTGCAGGATGGCGAGCACACCCTGCTGGCCCCGAACTGGGGAGTCGACCGCACGGGTCCGTTCCTGACCCAGAGCAACAGCACGGTTCCCGACTGGTCGAATCCGCAGTGGATTCACGACAGCCTTGCCCTCAATCCCGAGTACCGGCTGCGCTTTGCAGACCGTGTCCGCAGGCACTTCTTCAATGGCGGGGCCATGTCGGCTCCGGTGGCCAAGCAGCGGTGGATCGATAAGGCATCCGGCATCAACCGCGCCATCCGCCTCTATTCCGCCCGCTACAGCAATTCCTCGACGGGCGAGTCCGCATGGAACACGCGGATCAATTTCATCCGCGACAACTTCTTCGATTCCCGTCCGGCGGTGGTGCTCGCGCAGTTCACGGCTGACAAGCTCTGGCCGTCGGTGGCGGCCCCGGAATTCTCGCAGCATGGCGGGCAGGTCCCCGGTGGATATCCGCTTGTGATCAATGCTCCGCCGGGAGCGAGGGTCTACTATACCACAGACGGAACCGATCCCCGGAGAATCGTGGAGTCGGTCCCGACTCCGAATGTCTTCAGTCCTGCCAATGCGGCCATGCGCTGGCGGGTGCCGGCTTCAGCCGACGATGGATTCACGATCGGGCCGCCGCCTCCGCCGGTGACGGATGGACTGGCGGCGCGCTGGAGGCTTGATGGGAATGGCGACGATGCGGTCGGTGGGTTCACTGCTGTTCCTGCGGGCAATCCGGCCTACACCACGGGGCAGAACGGACAGGCCATTTCGCTCAACGGGTCGAGTCAGTACCTGAGCGTGGGCAATCCCGCGGGCCTGCAGATCACGGGGCAGATCACGATGGCGGCATGGATCCGTCCGACTTCGAGCACGAATATCCGGAACATTCTGAGCAAGGGATTCAACACGGCTCCGAATGGCGAAATCAGTCTGCGCATCAGTGCGGGAGCGCTGGAGGTGGGGACGTGGGATGGAGCCAGTTACTTTGCGAGTTCGCCGGCGGCGGTGGTGCTCAATCAGTGGCAGCATGTCTGCGGGGTGTTTGATGGCAGCGCGTGGCGGCTCTACCGGAACGGCGAGGAGATTGCCAATTTCCCGACGACGCAGGGAGCGGTCGCGGTGGCCGGGGCGACTGCGGTCAACAATGCATGGTCGATTGGTTCGCGGGGAGGGTCCACGGAGCGGGCCTTTGCCGGGCAGATTGATGAAGTTTTCCTGTACCGCCGGGGGCTGACGCCTGCGGAAGTGCGCGGGCTCTGGCAGGGAACGCAGCCGAGCGTGACCGATCCGGAATGGTCGAAGCCCGACTATGCGGTGCCTGCAGCGTGGCAGAATGGCACTGGCGGGATCGGGTACGATACCAATCCGACGGTATCCTTTCTGCCATGGATTGGCACCAATGTGGAGACTGCCATGCTGGGGGTGTCGCCGACGGTGCTGACGCGGCGGGAATTCACGCTGAGCGGTGCGCAGATTGCCGATACGGCGGTGCTGCAGCTGGCGGTGCGGTATGACGACGGCTTTGTGGCATATCTCAACGGGGTGAAGGTGGCGGAACGGAATGCGCCACCGACTCCCAACGGGGCATCTGCTGCTGCTGCGGTGCGCGCCGATGCTCAGGCGATTGTGCCCGAGCGGATCGACATCAGCAACTTCATCGGGGTCCTGCGCGGGGGCCGCAATGTGCTGGCTTTCCAGGCGCTCAATGCGACCGCGGCGGACAACGATCTGCTGCTGGAAGCGGAACTGCAGGCGGGGGGAGAATCTGCCTTCGTGGCCGCAGGAGCCCGTCAGTACACCGGGCCCGTGACTCTCACGCAGCCTGGGACGATCCGTGCGCGGGTCTTCTCCAATGGTCAGTGGAGTGCCATGACGGAAGCCTTTTTCAGTGTCGCCACGGAGCCGGCGTCGGCTTCCAATCTTGTCATCAGTGAACTTCATTACAATCCGCTGCCCCCGGTCACGGCGGGAGAATTGGCGGTGTCCGTTGATGCCGGTGACTTTGAATTCCTCGAGCTGATGAACATCCGGTCGGCCACGGCGGTGGATCTCACGGGGATCCGCTTCACGGGTGGGGTCACGACGTCGCCACTGGGCAATGTGGTGCTCCAGCCTGGGGAGCGAGCGGTGCTCGTGAGCAATCCGGCCGCCTTTGCGGCCCGTTACGGGACGGCCTTTGCGGGTGCGCGGGTGCTTGGGGCCTACAGTGGATCCCTTTCCAATCAGGGGGAACAACTCGTGCTCAATGCAGCGGATGGCAGTGTGATCCGCGACTTCGTGTACGACGACAATGCCCCGTGGCCGGAGGAAGCCGATGGTCAGGGCCCGTCGCTTGTGCTCGTGGCTCCCGGGACGAATCCCGATCATGCGCTTCCGCAGAACTGGACTTTGAGTTCCGCCGTGGGTGGTACTCCGGGAACTTCTGCGTGGCTGGCGTGGGCGGCCCAGTACGGCGTGACCGATGCGGTGGCTGACCTCGACGGTGACGGAGCGGAAGCCCTGCTGGAGTATGCTCTCGGCACCGATCCCGGCCAGAGCAGTCCGGCCAATGTGTCGGCCGCCATGGCACCCGATGGCTATCTGACCGTTTCCGTGACTCATGCTGCTGCCGAGGATGTGGTCATCGAGCCGCAGCAGTCGCTGGGACTCGAGTCATGGACGGGCGGAATGATTCCGGTGTCCCGCGTGCCGGACGGAGCTGGCCGTTTCACAAGCACCTGGAGGACGACGGAATCAGTGGGTGCCAGCCTGCGCCGGTTTGTCCGCATCAAGGCGACCCTGCGCTGATGGTTCCGTCTCCGGCAGTCTTTTCAGGGAAGGCCTGCTGGGAGGGTTTGTGCCGTCAGGTCGCGCCGGCGATGCCGGGCCAGAGGGTGACGCCGTTGCCGGGGGTCTCCGGGAAGCGGGCGATGCCGTGGTCGAGCTTCACGCCATCGGCGATGTCGGTGGCGATGAGGACGGCTCCGTCCAT
>CAZSDE010000139.1:1974-8255 GCA_964605435.1 uncultured Akkermansia sp. | reverse complement strand
TTCGACCGTTTTTCGACGGGCAGCCTCAATCTGAACTGGGGCACGAATCCGGCGACTGAGGGCCACCTGACGGGTGCGGTGGCCTTTGCCCAGCGCACCGCCCAGGGCTGGGACCTCACGGCCCGCAGTGGCATGTTCGGACTCGGCTGGCTTGACGGACTGAAGATCGCGAATGCTTCCCTGCAGATGGCGGACGGGCGAGCCATTCTGCGGAAAGCGGAACTGACGCCCCCGTCCGGCGGCTCCGGCACCATTGAAGGATCGATTTCCTTCGGCGAAATTCCGGACATTGCCGCTACTGCCACCCTCACAGAAATCCGCATCGACGATTTTCTTCCGAAGCCGTTCGCTGATTTCGGCGAAGCCGTCTGTTCCGGCACAGTGACGTTCAAGGGATCGACGAACCGGTCGGAAGGCATCATGACCACGGCGGAACTGACGCCGCTTTCCGGGGCGCTGCATGCCCTGCCAATCTTCCGGGCATTGGAGCTGGCCACCGGCGGACTGCCCCTTGTGCAGCCGCGCATCACGGGCGGGCAAATCCGCTTCCGTTCCGGAGGCACGGGCGAAAACAATGGCTACTTCCTTGATACAAAGGGGACCGAACTGATCTGCGGACCGGCCTTGAAGGTCATCATCAATGCCCGTCACGAACGAGCCCTCGCTCCGGCCAATCTCGACGACCCCACCGCGGAGCGCCCGATCCTCACAATCAATTCGGGCTCCCTCCTCATCGGGCTTTCGCCGTCGACGGCGGCCAGCCTCGCGCCGAAGGTACGCGAGACATTCTTTGCGCGCGAAGCCGATGGCATGGTGTGGACGGAGATTCCCATCAGCGGAAACGGCAGCGACCTCACCCGCAAGGCCGCCGAAGCGATCACGGCTGCGCACAATGCCGAAGATCCCTGACTGCACGATCGCAGTGAAAGTGGTGCCGTCGGCGAGCCGGGACGCCTGTGCCGGATTGATGGACGATGGCTGCACATGGCGCCTCCGCATTGCGGCCCCGCCGGTCGATGGGAGGGCCAATGATGCCGTCGTCCGCTTCCTTGCTTCGCTTCTCGGCGTGCCCGCCTCGGCCATTGCCATTCAGCGTGGCCAGAGCGGCCGACTCAAGCTGCTGCGCGTCACGGGAATCACAGTGGAGCAGGCCCACGACCGTCTGCGCCTTGCAGCAGGCTGAATTTGGGCGCGCTCACGGTCCCGCATCCACCCGTCCCCCGTCGAGCGGCAGAAGAAGTTGTCGCACCCGCATTTCCCGCAGCGCGGAAACGCCCACGCCCAGCAACCGCAGGGGACGCAGCACAAGCCGGTCCCGTGCCAGCAGCCAGCAGGCCAGCCGGTAGATCACCTTCTCATCTTCGATGGGTTCTTCGAGACTGTACTGCCGCGTGAGGGTCGTGAAATCGCTGTAGCGCACTTTGACCTGCACGGTCGACGCCCCGAGATTGCGCTTCCGCAGCTTCCCGGCAATTTCCGCCGCCTGTTCACGGAGACACGACCGCAGCAGGGCCCGGTCGATGGTGTCTCGGCCAAAGGTATTCTCACTGCTGATGCTGCGCACTTCATCGGAGAAATCGAGCGGCCGGTCGTCTTCGCCATGCGCCATTCTCCGCAGTTCGGGCCACCACGATCCCACCACGGTCCGCAGATCGTCGCGGCAATCCTGAATGTCGGCCACCGTAAGCAAGCCAACCCGCCGCAGCGCTTCTTCCGTAACTTTCCCGACCCCATGAATCGCTCCAGCCGGCAGCGGACGCAGAAAGGCGGCCTTCCCGCTCTCCGTCACCACCGTGAGGCCATCGGGCTTGAACGACGACGAGGCAATCTTCGCAGTCAGCTTGTTCGGGCCGATCCCAATCGTCGCCGTGAGACCGCGCTCGCGCCGCACCACGGCCTTGATGGCCCGCGCAAGGGGTTCGGCACTGCGGAGGAACGCGTCGGCGGATTCCGCTGGGTCGAGCCGGCCACTCACATCAATATACGCTTCGTCTACCGATACCTGTTCGATCAGTTCGCCGGCCGTTTCGCGCACAATGGTCATGATGGCGCGGCTTTCCTCCCGGTAGACGTCCATGCGGGGCCTCACGAAAACGCCCTGCGGGCAGAGCCGTCCGGCCGTGACACTGGGCATGGCCGAGCGGACTCCGAACGCGCGGGCTTCATAACTGGCAGCGCAGACGACCCCGCGCCGGTCGGGCGGCGACCCCACGATGACGGGTTTCCCCTGCCATTCCGGACGATCCCGCTGTTCCACGGACGCATAGAAGGCGTCCATATCGAGATGAAAGATCACGCGGGGCTGCCCCATGGCGGGATCTTCCACGGCCGATCCCCGCCGTCCAGAAGGAATCCCCGGCCTGGCTTTCGCGGGTTGCGGACGTCCGTGATCCGACTACGGACTCTCCGCGTTCTCATGCCAGCCATTCACCCCACCGCCATCATCTCCCCGAAAGCCGAAATCGGCAGCGGCACCGAAATCGGGCCCTACTGCGTGATCGGCGACGGCGTGGTCATCGGCAGCGATTGCTGGCTCCAGCACCACGTCACCCTCATGGGCCCATCCCGCATCGGCCCGCGCAACCGCTTCTTCTCGTTCTGCTCGATCGGCCAGCAGACGCAGGACCTCAAGTACCACGGGGAACCCACCTTCCTCGAAGTCGGCAGCGACAATGTCTTCCGCGAATTCTGCACGGTGAACCGCGGCACCCTGCCGGGCGAAAAAACCATCATCGGCAGCCACGGCAATTTCCTCGCCTATTGCCACATCGCGCACGACTGCATCGTGGGCGACCACGTCATCTTCTCGAACAATGGCACCCTCGCAGGACATGTCACGGTCGAAGACCATGCCATCCTCGGAGGGCTCACAGCCGTCCACCAGTTCTGCCGGATCGGCCGCCATGGCATCACCGGAGGATGCTCGAAGATCGTCAAGGACGTCGCCCCATTCATGATCGCCGATGGCAATCCCGCAGAAACCCGCGGCGTCAACCTCGTGGGACTCCAGCGCCACGGCTTTCCGGAAGAGGAAATCCGCGCCCTCAAGGAAGCCTACAAGATCATCTTCATGCGGCCGAACAATACCAGCGACGCCCTCGCGGAACTCTCCGCCGGCCCCCTCGCTGCCAGCGCACACGTGCAGCACCTCGTCGAATTCATCCGCACCAGCCCCCGCGGCGTCACCCGCTGAAGCACCAAGCCGCCGCACGTCATGCAGACCGTCTCCCCTTCCGCCGTCGAGGACGCATGGAACGAACTCTACAACACCACCGAGGAACACGCGGGCGACCTCGTGGACGAATTCGTCCGCGAACAACCACACCTCGCTGAAATCCTCGGGGCCGCCGAGGAACAGATCAATGCGATCGACGACCGCGGCTTTCTACTCCTCTACGGCGTCTGGGCATGGCTCGCCTTCCGCAAAGCCGGACGTTCCCGCCACGCCGTCAGCTCGGTCGTCGCCGAAGCCACCCTTGCCCGCAATCAGCGCGATGCCTCATGGCTGGAAGGAGCTGCCGACAAGCCACTCCTCGATGCCGCCACGTCCTTCACCCGCGATTACCGCCAGTGGCCCCTCTTCAGCGCCATGATCAGCGACATCATGCAGGGAGAGCTGGAACGCGAGGAAAGCGCCGACGACATCACTGGCATCCTCCTCATCCACGCCAAATCCGTCATCGATGCCCTCGATGCCTGACCGCCTGCCCGATTGAGATTGCAGGAGCCCGCAGGCTGCCTCATGCTCCCCTCATCCTACTAACGCATGGACTCGAGCCCATGGATTGCCTTCTTCTGCCGCGGCTGCCGCGAACCCATCCGCATCTCGCGCGGCATGGCCGGAAGCCCCGTGATCTGCCCGCTCTGCCGGACCAAGGTCACCGCCCCCCACGAAAACCAACCCGGCGCAGCCGGCATCCTCGCGGAGCGGGAAGCCTCATCGGGTCGTGCCATCCTGCCAGCCGGCCGTCAGTCGGATCCCTCCTCCCCGGAATTCGCTCCCTCCACCCTTCCCAGTTCCTCTACCCGGCAGGCCGCCGTCCCATCACCTGAGCCGGACCCGACTCCGGCCCCGAGGGCAGCCGCCTCCCCTGCCGCCCAAGCAGTGCCCGCCCCTGCGTCCACGGACTCCGCCGGCTCTGCCTCCATGAAGCCTCCCCCGCCCGCCATCGGTGCGGTCCAGACCACCCGTTCCCTTCAGGAAGGCCCGGCGGAAATGCCCGACCTCGCCCGCGAGCACCTGCGCGAACTCCGCAAGGCCAAGGAACGCGCCGGGCGCCAACCCCGCAAGCACCACCGCCAGCGGGATAGCTTCGACAACCCGGAGACCTCATCATCATCATCGGGCACGCCCCGCTGGCTCCTCGCCGCCTCCGGCATCGGCATCGCAGGCCTCACCGGAGCCGTCGCATGGTTCGCATGGCAATCCCTGAGCACGCCGCCGCCATCTTCCATCGCCATCCTGCCGGACCGCCCCGCCGGACTCGAGGTCGTTCCCCAGGAAAACTACGCGCCGGAACTCCTCCGCACCATCCGTCAGTTCCTGACCGCCCCGGACATCGACGCCGCCCTCCCGTTCCTGCGCGACCGCCCACGCGTCGAACCCGCCATCCGCAGGTTCTACTCCGCAGAGCAGCCATGGAAACCCCTGTCCCCACGCACGGTCGCTCCCGCCGACGTCCCCATCACCCCGATGGGCCGCTTCGCCGTCGCCCGCATCCCCCTCGAGGACTTCAGCAATGTCCTCGTCGCCGCAGAACAAACCAGCGATGGCTTCCGCATCGACTGGGAAAGTTTCGCAGCCTACGGCGAAATGCCATGGGACGACTTCATGGCCAAACAACCCCGCCAGCCTGTCGTCATGCGCGTCGTCATCCGCCGCAGCCAGGATACCATTTCGTACGGCAACGACTTCCCGGACCGCACCCAGTGGGAAAGCTACCAACTCAATGACGGCTCCGGGGGTCACATCCTCTCCGGATACGCCGCCAAAAACAGCCCAGCCGACGTCCTCATCCAGCAGGCCCTCCTCGTCCCCGGCAGCGGTCCCCGGCCTTCCCTCGAATGCCTCGCCATCGTAAAACTCCGCTACCCCGAAAACTCCAGCAACCCACGCGAAGTCGAAATCGCCGAATTCATCGAACGCGGCTGGATCCTCCGCGGCGGTCACCCCATCACCGGCGAACCCCTCAAGGATCCAGACCCGCCCGGAAACTGAATCGCGCCCCCTGCAGGGTTCCTTGATGGGTTGATGGGTGCCCTCGGGCATCGCGGCGCTCAGCCCCCGGCTGTCATCCCGGCCCCTTTGGTCCCTTTGGTCCCTTTGGTCCTTTACCGTCCCTTCACCAATGGTCTGGCCTTCGGTGGCAGTGCTGGAGGCTTGGGGGACTGCTGCTGTCGTGGTGCTGCCGGGGCATTTGATCTTGCAAATCGCGGGGCGTGTCTCAGCCTGCGCGGCGTGAGACTTTCCTCCCCGGCGGCCAGACAGGAAGCCAGCAATCTGGCGAAGGCCGTGATGCTGCTGGTGGTGGCGTTTGTGGTGGCGTGCGTGCTGCGGTTTCCCGAGCGCGAGCGCAAGCCGATGCATGTTGATGAAACCACGCAGGCGCTGAAGCTGCGGGAAGTGCTGGAGGGCACGTACCGGTATGATCCGGTCGATCATCATGGTCCCACGCTGCTGTATTCGACCGCGCCGGTCATGAAGTTGACGGGGAAGGACTGGGAAGAGATGACGGAGAGCGGGCTGCGGCTGATTCCGGCGCTCTATGGGGTGGCTCTGCTGTTTCTGCTGTGGCTGGTGCGGGATGGCATGCCTCTGCCGGCGCTGGCATGGGCGGGGCTCTTCATGGCGGTTTCGCCGATCATGGCCTTCTACAGCCGCTACTACATCATGGAGGTGCTGCTCGTCTTCTACGGGTTTGCCGGGATCGCCTGTGGCTGGCGGTTCTTTGTGACGAGGGAGACTGGCTGGGCGGTGGGGGCTGGGATTTGTGCCGGGCTCATGCATGCGACCAAGGAAACCTGCGTACTGCATTTTGCGGCGGCGGCGGCGGCCCTCTTTGCCGTATGGCTGGCGGAATTCTTCACGGCCGGGGTGGGTCTGGGCATTGTGAACCGGAAGCGTCCGCGGCCTGTCACAAAGTGGCAACTGCTGGCCTTTGCGGGGGCTGCCGTTCTGACGTCGGTGCTGATCTTTTCTGAATTCCTGAGCGACTGGCGGGCGGTGGTGGACAGTGTGGGAACGTATTTCCGGATGACCGGACGGGCGGGTGGCGAGGGAG
>CAZSDE010000139.1:1051-1964 GCA_964605435.1 uncultured Akkermansia sp. | reverse complement strand
GCCGGGCTGCTCTGGGGGGGATCGTATGGGACCACGGCGATTGATTTTCCGTGGACACCGGGCCGCCTGGCGTCGCTCTTCGGAAGTTCCGGACGGATCTTCATGGTGCTGGGGCTGCGGCCCGACAGCCGGATCATGGTGGTGACGGAAGCGATGACGCTGCTGCTGGCCCTCCTCGGGTGTCTCTTCGCTTTCACGGTGCGGCCCGAGCGGCATCAGACTCATCAGTTTGCGAGGTTCATGGCGGTTTTCAGCGTGGTGCTGTTTCTGCTGTATTCCTTCATTCCGTACAAGACGCCGTGGTGCATTCTGAGTGCGTGGCATGGTTTGCTGCTTATTGCTGGCTTCGGGGCGGCGCAGTTGATCTCCTTTCTCTGGTTCCGGCCCGCACGCATCGCGCTGCAGGTTCTCCTTGCCCTCGGGGTGGTGCATCTGGCCGTGCAGTCGTGGCGGGTGACGCGCGACTACGCAGCCTCGCCATCGAATCCGTACAATTACAGCATGACGTCGCGTGATGCCCTTGATGCGGTCGAGCGCATCCGGAGGCTGGCGGAGATCAGTCCCGAGGGAGCCGGCATGGTGATTGCGCAGCACGATGAAAACGGGGGCTGGCCGCTGCCATGGTTTCTGGCGCGGGGCTTTACGAATTACCAATGGCAGGGTGGCACCCTTGAGACGGAAGATGCCTCCGTGCTGCTGCTCAGCGGGAAAGCCGAAGACACCCTGCAGGCGTCACTGGCGGCCGCCGGACGTCCCACCGAACTGGCTGACGCCTTTGCGCGCATGCCCGTCTCCCTGTCGTCTTCCACGGGACTGACCATGTTTGTGCGCCGCGCCCTGTGGGATCAGTATACCGCGCGGACCGGCTGGCCGGTGCGGCCCGTGCAGGAATGATCATGACAGCATCATGAAC
>CAZSDE010000139.1:0-1041 GCA_964605435.1 uncultured Akkermansia sp. | reverse complement strand
GCAATATATGTATTCAACTGCGCATACCGCTTTTCGCTTTGGTCATGAAGCCATGGCCACCCGGTTTGAGATCAGTGTGGTGCATGCGGATGGGGCGGAAGCTGCGCGGGCGGCACAGGCAGCCTTCGACGACATCGACCGACTGGAACAGGAACTGAGCCGCCACATTCCGTACAGCGACTTCGGGAGGCTCAATCTCAGCCCGGCGGGCCGGGTCGTTGACCTGCGGGAAGCGGCCATGGACGTGCTCAGTTACGGACGCGACATCTGGGAAGAGACGGGCGGAGCCTTCGACATGTCGATTGGGCCGCTGTATGCGGTGCTGCGCTGGCCTGATGGGCGGCCGCGCCGGGCGACCCCGGAGGAACTGGAAGATGCGCGGGCCCGTTCCGGGTTTCAGCATCTGGAACTTGATCCTGGGGAATTCACGGCCATTCCGAAGGTATCCGGCATGATTTTCGATCCCGGGGCCATTGGCAAAGGGTATGCGCTCGACCAGGCCGCCATGATTCTGCGGGAGGATTACGGGATCGGCGACGCTCTGCTCAATGCGGGCAACAGCACCCTGCTGGCCATGGGCGGTCTGCCTGGTCAGGATGGCTGGCCGGTGCGGGCGGGCGACCCAGAGCCATTTCTGCTGCGCGATGAAGCCCTCAGCGGCACGGGCTTCGATGTGCGGGGAGCACACATCATCGATCCCCGGAGCTGCCGTCTCGTTGATATCCGGCGCCGCATCCGCTGGGCCATTGCTCCGAATGCCACCCTTGCCGATGCACTCTCGACCGCCTTCATGGTGATGAACCGGCGGGAGATTTCCGCCTTCCTGCGGCGTCATGATGGCATCCGGGCGCTTTTCACAGCCGACTGAGCCCGCGCTCAGACGAGGCGTTCCCGGAGCGCCTTGGCGACTGCGCCATTGACCGTATTGACCTGCAGTTTTTCGTAGATGCGGCGCATGTGGGTACTGACGGTGTGGACGCTCAGATTGAGGCGGTCGGCGATTTCCTTCTTGATGCGGCCCTCGACCATCTGCTGGAGGAT
>CAZSDE010000138.1:0-8257 GCA_964605435.1 uncultured Akkermansia sp. | reverse complement strand
CCACCAGATCGGGCCACGCCGGCAGCGGAGCCATGGCCGCCTGCGCCGGAGCCCCGAGAATGCCATCCGCGTCGATGAGTCCATCCGCCGGAAAATCCTTCTCGTATCCAACGAGCTGATGCCCCTCGAGATGAATGTGAATGGGATGCCACCAGCCACCCCCGCCATTCCGCAGTATCCATTCCTCGGCATAGGTCAGCGATTCCTTCTCGGCCCGTTCCGCCTCCGCCTTGCTGCCATCCGGAACCCGGAATTTCTGACCCTTGATCCCAATCACCGGACTGGCATTCGAAATCGTCGGATCATAAAACCGTGCATTCACCATCCACGCACCCTTGCCGCGCTCGAAGACAAACTCCCGCACGGCCATCACTTCTTCATCCTTGATGGCATGCCGCGGCCGCAGAATCGTCGTTTCCCCCCGCCATTCGGGGGCGTCCGGTCCTTCTCCCTCGTCATCTTCGATAATGAAGCGGATCAATCCGACCGGCTGTTCCAGCTCCGTCATCTGCCCGCCCTCGCCATTCCCCAGCAGTGCCGCCGGAATCACTCCACCGGCCACCATCGATGCCACCACCGGGTTCGCCGGATCAAGCTGAAACGGCAGCGGGAATACCTGCGGATCGCCAGCATCTTCCGCGAGCGGACCTTTCGGTCCCCGCCCGTCAAACTGCGGCATCGTATTCACCAGATAGTACTCCGCATGCCCGTCCGCGTTGAGGCGTCCCGCCGCTTTGGCCTTCGCATGCCATTCCCGGAAATCCACCACGAGATCGGCCCGGTTCGCCATGTTCAGCAGCACCGACTTCGTGCGGCGCGGCGACGGCCAGAGCCACGAATCCTTCCCAATCCGGAAGAAATCCATGGACTTTGCCTCCAGCGCCCCCGCCGGAATGCGGTCCGGTTCCTGCCTGCCATCCGCCGTCGGCTTCAGGCGGAATGTCTGACTGTCAAGAAACCGCAGCCGGTAAATCCTCGCATTCGATCCATCCAGCAGCCGCAACCGGTACTTCCGCTTCTTTACCCGCATGGCCGGCCACGGCCGTCCATTCGCCAGCTGAATGTCCCCGATGTAGCCATTGTGACCATCCGTGTCATACACAATCTGCCCGGTAGTCCGGCTGATGATGCGGTCCTGCAGCACGATCGGAAGATCGTAGGGATTGAAATAGGGCGTGCCCACGCCCGGCTCGCTGCCGCCCGCCCGGAGATGATAGAATCCTTTCCCGGTTCCCTCGCGCGCTGCCGCATCCACTTTCTGCGCGTCTCCCGCCGCTGGCCGGTACGCCGCCAAGGCCGATTCCCTCGGCACCACGCCTGCCTTCACCATGAGCGCCGCCCACTCCAGCGAGAGCGGCCCGCGGGCCGCATGCAGCTTCTTCCAGCCATCCACCCACGCCCGGTACTCCGCATCGGAAATCGTTCCCTCCACCGCCGAAACCGCACCCAGCCCAGGCAGCACGCCATCGCGGATAAGCTTCAGCTCCAGTTCATCAAACCAGAGCGCAAATCCCGCCAGTCCATGCGACACATTGAACGCCGTCGCATCCAGCGCATGGTCATGATACCACGTGGTCGACTGACCCTCCCCGTAGTCCATTTCCGCATCACCTTCGTTCTGCCGCAGCGGAAGAATGTTGGGATACAGGTAGTCCCTCGCCTTGCCCTGCAGGGCGTAAAATGACGGAAACCCATCACTGTGCGCTGGATTATGACCGCCGTGATGATGGACCGAGATCTCCGTCTGCAGCTGGTTGTCGAACCGCACCACAGCAGGCATCCCGTGCCGGAACCGGAACGTGGGCCCCGGAACCATCCCGGCATACGCATAGAGCAGCGCCGGATGCGGAGCCTCCGGATGCAGCGGAGCCAGCACTTCCTGCACCGGAATCCGGTAGCAGCGCACCCGGTCATCGTAGGCCGCCCAGTTCCGCTTCGCCGCGTCAAGGGGACCAGCCTTGTACTCCGACACCCTCGTCGGCAGGACCCGCTCCTTCATGGTCTCCCACGCGGTCTTCCCGGGCGCATTGCCCCCGATGAGGGTTCCGTTCCACTCCACCGCGATCCCATGAAATGATTTCCCGGGCGCACCACCCCCATCCCCGAAAGCACCCGCATTGCCCCGCTGCGCCGTCCACTTATCGTCGCTCACCCACGCCGGCGTCGCCGGAAATACCAGCAACCGCGCCGGATTGGCAGCCACTCCGGGCGTCGGCCGATACCCATCAAAAGCCCACCTCGGAAGCACATGCTGCCTCCCCTTGTCAAACCACTGCCCCGCCAGCCCCGGCTCCGCAGGCGCATACGGATCAGCAGCAGTCAGAGGATGGGCCGCCGCGGCCACTCCCGCCGCAGCAGTCTGCAGAAAATTTCGTCGGCTGGCATTCATGGATGATTCAATGGACAGATGGATGCATGCCCCGCTATCCATCTGCCCAGCAACTTCCCCAAGGAACCACCGCAGGCCCCCGCACTACCCGATGATTACGATGAATAGCACCGATGCCTGGTCTAACATTCCAATGACGCAGTTGCCAAACTGATGAACTTCAAAGGCAGCAGTATCGTCTAGCGGCTTAGTTTCATCCAAGTCAAGGAAATTTCCGCTCCCGGCTATCCCTAGAACTAGTGTAACCTACTGAATTCAAAGAAGATGTCCTAACATAGAACACACGCTACTAACCGTTATTGCTGATGGCGGGCAAGGCGGAATTCCATCCACCGGAGCACTCATTTCCCTTCCGAAAAGGCTCCGAAACGCCGGAACTTGGCATAACGCTGCTTGCGCAGTTCCGCCGCGGACAAGCCGCTCAGTGCATCCAGATGATGAACGAGGGCAGATTTGAGGGCCGCCGCCGCCGCCGCCGCATCGTAATGAGCCCCACCAAGCGGCTCCGGAATGACTTCGTCGACGATGCCGAACCTGAGGAGGTCGGTTGCCGTGATCCGCAGGGCCTCGGCGGCCTCGGCGGCATGCTTCCGGTCCTTCCAGAGAATGGCCGCACAGCCTTCGGGGCTGATCACGGAGTAGTAGGCGTTTTCCAGCATGAGCACCCGGTCGGCAACTCCGATTCCAAGGGCGCCCCCGCTACCGCCTTCGCCAATCACCACGGCGACCACCGGGACGGTCAATGTCATCATTTCCCGAAGATTGAAGGCAATGCTTTCCGCAATGTTCCGTTCCTCGGCCTGAATGCCAGGATACGCACCCGGCGTATCAATCAGAGAGATCACAGGAAGCCGGAACTTTTCCGCAAGCCGCATCAGTCGCAGCGCCTTGCGGTACCCCTCGGGATGCGCACAGCCGAAATTCCGCTTCAGATTCTCCTTGGTATCCCGCCCTTTCTGATGACCAATCACAACCACGCGCCGGCCGGCCAGCCGCGCAAATCCGCCCGGCATGGCATGGTCGTCCCCAATGTGCCGGTCCCCATGCAGTTCCACGAAGTCCGTAAAGCACTGCCCCACATAGTCGAGCATGTAGGGACGCGCCGGATGCCGCGCGATCTGAATGCGCTGCCAGGCGCTCAGATTCCGGTAGGTGCTCTCCCGCAGTTCCTCCAGCTTCACCCGGATGGCGTCCGCTTCCCTGGCCAGATTGATGTCCTGACCGGAACTTTTGCGGAGCATTTCCTCAAGCTGTTCCTGGAGCGCAAAGATCGGTTTTTCGAATTCAAGCGGTGCGTGCTTCATGGAAGGAAATGGAGATTCAGGATTTCAGGGAATCGGTCACAAAACGAACGGGAGTGCCCGGGCGGATGATGGCCGCCAGTTCTCCGAGGTCGGATTCGGCAAGATACAGAGATGGCCCGGAGGCCGCGCCGGAATCCGGCACCTTCCGCAGCACTATGGAGCCCGCTTCCGCCACCGCAATCTGCAGGCGCTTTTCCGCCCCGCTGAATTCCGGAGCATCCGGACGGATGCGGCGATCCCCGGCCCAGCCGGAAGTGTCTGCCACCACCGCATCCCCGGGAAGCGTCGCCATCGGCAGTTCCATTCCCCTCAAGGCGTAATCACAGAAGAATTTTCCACCCCTCCTCACCGTCAGCCGCTTGCCCCGCAGATCAATCTCCACCGTGAAGTCCAGCGGACACACCACAAGGCGGTCTCCGGGATGAATCACACTGCCCGGCAGCTGATTGACCCTCTGCAGAAAGGTCACGGTGGACCGGAAACGACTGGCAATGGAATGCAGGTTGTCCCCTTTGGTCCGCCCCACCGTGTATTCATACTTCCCGGGCATGGGGACCCGCGAAAACAACTGATCGAGGTGAATTCCGCCAAGAATTCTCCTCGCGTCCAGCTGCGCCGGCGCATTCCCGTTCTCTTCCGCCAGCGGTGCAAGGGCGGCGACGGCTTCATCGATCCGCCCGGCACGGATGGCAGACAGCGCTCCGTCCACCATCGGCCGCATGGGATCGGCCGCCGCAGCGGGCACAACTGCCGCCGCTTCGGGAACCGGTGCGGCCACCGCAGACTCCGCGGCCTTCCGGCACCCTCCTGCAGCCACCGCGGCAGCAGCCACCACAAGAGCAGGAAGCGAAAGGCGCAGCGGGTTCATGAAGTTGCAGATCGGGAAGACGCTGCCGCCTCCCTTCCACTCCGTCAACCCCCGACCAGTACTTCGTCCACCCGTCAGCGCACCGCCACGCCTTCACCCGTAACCTCCGGGATCCGCAGCAGCCGCTGCGCTTCCTCGAGCAGAAACTCCGGCAGCATGAACGGTTCGTAACTCACATGCTGCCACCGCATCCGCCCGGCCGCATCAATCAGACAGGTCGCATGCAGCGGCTTGTCCTCGAATTCATCCCAGGCATCAAAGGCCCGGAACGCTTTGCCGTCCGCCCCGGAATACACCGGAAAGGGCGGGGGATTGCCGGTTGCCGCAACCTCGGCAGGAGGATCCGTGCTGATCGCCATCACCGGAAGCCCCGCCTCCGCGAAGCGCTTCTGCTGATCCGCAAACGCCTTGATCTGCTGGTTGCAGTGCGTGCAGGCATTCCCCAGAAAGAAAATCAGCACGTGCGCCTTCCCCTTGAACTGCGCACTGTCCACGGCGGCACCCCCTGCATCAAGGGCAGTCCACGCCGGAGCATCCCACGGATGCCACTCCAGCGGACCCAGACTCGCCGGATCCGGACGTTCCCCCAGATCCGCGGCCACCGCAGGCGGCTGCCGCCAGTCAGGACCGCTGCCCGCCGCTTCCACCAGCGGCTGCAGCCTCTTCAGCAACGGAAGATCGGCATCCGCCAGCGCAGCCACCTCCCGGAGCTTCCCAAAGACCGCCAGCGCCTCGTCGCGCTTCCCGGCTTCCCACAGCATCCAGGCATGCAAAGCCAGCGGCTGAGACTGCCGGGCCGAACGCTCCGCAAACCCCTTGGCCACATCCACCGCCTTGTCCTTGTCCCCCAGCGCCAGATGCAGCATCGCCATCCGGTGCTCAGGCACTTCCTTCAGCTCAGTCATCAGCTTCCGCGCTTCCTCAAGGCGCCCATTGGCCAGATGGTCCCGCAACTGCAGCTCGCGGACCGGATGCTGCAGCTGGTTGACCCGCTTCCCGGCTTCCCTCCCGGCTTCCTCACCCGCCTTCCTCACTTCTTCCTCCTTCTTCTTCTCCCCACGCGCCTTTTCCTCGGCCGCCGCCACCGCCTGCGCCCTCTCCCGCTCCGCACTGGCCTGCCGCTCCTCCAGCTTCGCCAGCCAGCGCCGGCCCGTCACGGAGTCTCCCTTGCCGTAAAACGCCAGCGCCAGCAGCTGCTCGGGCTTCCACTGGTCCTCGAATTCCCTCCCCGGGGCCAAGTAAACGGACCCCTCCAGCGCCAGAATCGCATCCCACAGCTCCCAGCGCAGCAGCGTCTCAAAGAGACGGTTGCGACCATACTGCCAGCAGCTCCCGCCTTCGTCGAATACCTGATTGGGCTGATCCGCCACCTGCTTCGACCGCGGAATGCGCGGCATCGTGATCATGTTGCGCGCAATGGCGAGCGCTTTGCCGGCCTGCCCCAGATGATTGAGATTCCGGATCCACCACTCGCTGTTGTGCGCGAAATTGTGAATCTGATCCGGGAAAATCCGATTCCGGATCATCTGCGCATGGTCCACCCTCGCCGCTGCTTCCTGCTGCCACGCCGCATCCGCCCAGCGCTCAAGGTCGCTGTAGATGTGCCCTGGCATGTGCCACATGTGCGCCACCCCTGGCGCACTCGGCCCACACAGCGCCGCCGCCTCCAGTGCCTGCTTCGGGCGCTCGTGGTCCCACAGATGAATCAGATAATGATGGACCGGATGCCGCGGATTCTTCCCAAGCACCTGCCGCGCCAGCGCATCGGTCGCCAGATGACTGCCCGACTCCATCCCGAGCCGGTACTGATTCCGCCAGACAAAGCACACCGCCATGGCCCGGGCCTCCAGGTCGTCCGGATAATCCAGCGCAATCCGCTCCAGATCCTTCACCAGATTGCGGGCCGCATCCTTGCGCTCGTTGTCGTTCTTCTTCTCCCGGAAAAACTTCCGCGCACTCTCCAGCCACGCCTTCTCCCGCGGCGTCGCCGACTGCAGCGCCTCGTCGCTCACCTTCCCCATGATCTTCCTCGCCCGTTCCTCATTCTCCAGATTCGCCATCGCCATCCCCCAGTGCCCCATCAGACAGCCAGGATCGAGCTGCAGCACAGTCCGGAACGAGCGCTCGGCTTCCCAGTACCAGAACCCATGCAGCTGCGCCACCCCCTGGTTGAAATAGGCCTGCACCTCCGGATGCGCAGACGTCACCGGGAAACTCACGTCGCCACACCCGGGCATGAGCGGCAGACGCCGCCGCGGTCCCTCATTGAAGCTGTCCCCATGAATGGAATGCCCCGGCGGCGCATCGGCAGCCAATGACGGATCGGGCTTCGCCACAGGGTCCATGCCCCAGGCCGTGCACGCCAGAACCAGAAGCAGGGGAGTTGCCAGACGGAAATTCATGAGAGGAGATACTAGAAAGCGCTACGCTCGCGTCCACGCATTCCTTTCCCCCTTCAGCCCACCCGCACAAATCCCGTTGGCACCTCAAGACACATGTGCAAGCCATCCACCTGAATGCATTCTTCCCTGCGCCGGCTCATCGCTCTGCTCGCTCTGGCAGCAGTTGCCTGCCTGCCCGCCCAGGGACTTCACCGCGGCTGGATCTGTGAATGCAGCGGCATCGCCCGCGCCGCCTGCTGCAGCATCTGTCACGACGACGCCGATGCCCCGGCCGCCTCTCACCACAGCCACCCGGACGACGGCGATGATCATCACCACGAAGGGGATGACCACCACACCGAGGACGTCAGCCCGCTTGATGCCGCGTCGCATGCGGTCACACCCGGAATCCTTCCTCCCGTCTGGGTCTGCCTATGGCTCCCATGGCTGCCGGATTCCCCCGGAGATACCAGCGTGGCCGCAGCCACGCCATCTCCGCGCCCACCGCCGGACCCGGGAGGCACCCGCGGCCAACCGCACTGCATCCACCGATCGGTCTCCCTGAGGATCTGAGAAACACGGCACCGGCTCAGCAGCCGGACGCCCCCGTGTTCCCCGGCAAACTGGCCCGCATTCCGGCCACACGCTGCCTCTCTCACCTCAAGTCCGATCCTCCATGTTCCGATTCCTCCTGTGCCTCGTGCCTGCCCTCGCCGCAGCCGAAACCATCTCCCTTCCGCTCGACGCCATTCCCAACCGCGTCGCCACCCACCACCCCGGCCTCCGTGCGGCCCGCACCGCCATCGACGAAGCCAAGGCCCACGCCTCGGGGGCCGGAAAGCTCGCCAATCCACGCGCTTCCCTCGACTGGCGTCCCCAGAACAACCTCAACCCCGCCGCCGCGGTCTTCTCTCTGGAACAATCGTTCCCCATCACCCGACGCCTCGCCCTCGAAAAAAAACTCGGATCCCAGCAGATCGCCGCCGCTACCCTCGAAGTGCGCGACGCGGAACGCCGCTTCACCGCAGAAGCACGCTCGCTCGCCATCCAGATCCTCGCCCTCTCCGCAAGAAAAGCACTCGCCGCGGAACAGGCTTCACTCAGCCGCTCGCTCGCCAGCTCCGCTACCCGGCGCGCTACATCGGGTGAAGCACCGGCCACCGACACCACCCAGGCGGAACTCGAGGCCGCCCGCGCCGATCTCGAAGCGGCCAGAATCGACGGCGAACTCACCGTCCAGCACGAACGCCTCAAACCTCAGCTCGGCATCGCTCCAGCCGACTCCCTGATCCTCGCTGGCTCCCTCCCCGAACCC
>CAZSDE010000137.1:0-8261 GCA_964605435.1 uncultured Akkermansia sp. | reverse complement strand
GCCCGCGAAGCCGAGGAACTGCGGAAGAAGGCGGAGGCACCGCAAGCCAGCAGCAAAGCGTCATTGCTGCGGGAAGAACGCACTTCTGCTTCCGGTGGGCGGAAAGACAAACGGCAGCGTCAGCGGGACAGGCAATCGGCATCATCAAGGAAGGCCGACCGTGTTTTGCCGGAGAGGGAAGAACGTGAATCAGTCGATGAAGATCGTCACGCCAGGGCCGGGAAGACCAATGGGGGGGGGCGTCTGGTCATGGTGGCAGCGGTGGCCGCGATGGCGGCGGGCGGCGGTTGGCTGGCGAGGGAAGTGATGGCGCGGAAGGAATCGTCTGATTTGGCGTTGTTGACCGCGGACGAGGAACCGTTGCGGCCTGCTGGGGTAGGACTGGAGAACAACGGAGCCGAGGAGCGTTCCCGGCCCGGTTCGCCGGGTGCCGTCAATGTCGCCGTGCAGACGGAGCCGCAGGAAATGCCCCGGGAGGCAAGGCCACCGGAGCCATCGGCCGATCCTCCTCCGGCCTTGCCGAAGGATGCGGTTCCGGAGGCCGTACCCTCCCAAGCCGAACCCGTGGCGGAACCTGCGGGCCCAGCTCCGGCAGCAGCGCCGGCGGAAATTGCGGCTTCCCAGCCAGAAGATCCCAAGTCGCGCATTGCCGTCATGGTCCCGGGCGAAGGGGATCTGGCTGCGCCCGCGATGGCCGTCGTCGATTTTCTGGCAGCGCCCAGCTGGCGTGATCGGCTGGCGCTGTCGATGGCGCCTGATCGCGTGCGGGGATTCATGGAGACACTTTACCGGACGGCGTCGGATGGACCGATTCTTCCCGAGCGCGTGGAGTTTCTGAAGACCGTGCCATTGGAGCACCGTCCCGGGCGCAATTATCATGTCTACACCGCCTTCTTCGAGGGCATGGCCGGGCCCGTGCCATTGACCGTCGAAGAGACCGAGGCGGGGCTCCGGGTGGAATCGCGGACTTTTCTGGAGTCGCGCGAGCGCCTGCTTGAGAAGTTTGCGGGGAATCCGGGTGCTCCGCCGCAGGAATTCCGGGTCATGCTGAACCGGGCGCATTACTTCAGCGATGATGTGCCCGATCAGGAAGGAAAGCTCTGCTACAAGATGCTGCCACCGTCATCGGATCCGGTATTCTATGCGTGGATCGACCGGAAAAGCGAGGTATACCAGAAGCACTTTGCGGATCCTGAGCGGCAGGCATGGGATGTGGCTCTGCTGCTGGTGGTGGAGTTGAAATGGGTGAGCGGCGGGGATGGGAAGCGCTGGATCGAAGTGAGCGACGTGATTGCCGGGAACTGGCATCCGGATTCGCTGCCGGGGCCGCCGGGACCGGTCCAACCCGCTCGCTGAGGCCTTGCTGCCTTGCCGGAGGCTTCAGGATCAGGTGCCGAAGCGTGCCGCGAGGGCGGCGGCCACCGGTGCGGGTACATGGCGCCGGATGTCGCCGCCGAGCCGGGCCACTTCCTTGATGACCCGGGAACTCACGTAGGTGAAGGCCTCGCGCGAGGCAAGGAACACCGTTTCCAGTTCCGGTTCGAGCGACTTGTTCATGAGGGCCATCTGGAATTCGTACTCGAAGTCCGAAACGGCGCGCAGACCGCGTACGATCACATGCGACTGCCGCGAAGCGGCGAAATCCACAAGGAGGCCATGGAAGGAGACGACGTCGACGTGCGGAATCGAGTGCACTGACTGACGGATCAGTTCGACGCTGGCCACGGCGACGGTGACGTGGCCGAAGAGGCGGGCGGCCCGGGCGATGATGTCGAGGTGGCCGTTGGTGATGGGGTCGAAGCTCCCCGGGTAGAGGGCGGGCATGGGAATCAGATCTGCTGGCCGAGCGACGCCCAGCGCTGGTGGACCTCGCGGTACACCTTCGGCGAGATTTCGCTGGGTTTGATTTCGCTGCGTCCGCCCCAGAAGACGGCCGTGTAGCTTACGGGGATACCTTCGGCCGCAAGGTGCGCATCAAT
Organism: uncultured Akkermansia sp.; assembly: GCA_964605435.1. Lineage (GTDB taxonomy): Bacteria > Verrucomicrobiota > Verrucomicrobiia > Verrucomicrobiales > V1-33 > V1-33. Next base: position 6,282 of record CAZSDE010000137.1, on the reverse strand, counting down.
GGCCGCCTTGTGGGCGAGCACGCGTTCCCGTTCCGAGCCATGAATGACGGCCATGATATTGACATTGCCGAAGCGGGGGCCGCCTTCGCGCCAGTAGCAATGGGTGAGAATGTAATGGCGGCCGATTTCCGATCCGGCCCGCTGTTCCATGCCCCGTGGGACTGCCCAGTGGAAGAGACCATTGAAACGGGTGACGCGCTGACCCGACTGGGAAGGCTTCACATGTTCAAGGAAGGTCGAGAAGCGGCCGATGACCTTCTTGCGGTTCAGATCGCGGGCGACTTCGCAGAAGCGTTCGTAGGAGACGCCGGCGATGGCGGCGCGGCCGATCCATGGTTCGCTGCAGACTTCCTCCGGGGTGAGTTCCTCCTTGAGTGCAAGGAGAACGTCCCATTCTTCCGGGCTCAGTTCCACTGTGGTGGTTGTGTCCATGCGGCTCGGATCCGGTGAGCGGTCGCCTGGTTCCATCGTTTTGCGGCGGACGTGACCGACCCCGAGGGCAAAGATGCCATTGGCGGGCATGAGAATGAATTCGTGTGCGCCGGTGAGGCGGCGGAGGACTTCGGCATGTTCCTCGAGGGATTGGCCCTGGGGAACCTTGAGCGTTGTCCAGAGACGGTAGTCGCTTCCCGAGATTTCGCGGTCGGTGCTGCGGGTGACGACATGGCCGCTGAACGGATCCTCGCGGAACATGAAGTCAAAGGTGGCATCGATGCGGTCCGGATCGGTTTTCCATGCACAGAGGGCCCCGTGCGCGAGTTTGGTGGCCAGCAGAGTCTGGCGCACGCGGCGGATGACCCCGGCTTCCAGCATGGCGCGGATCCGTTCCAGCACGACCGGAAATGCGACCCCTGAGCGTTCCGCAATGACCTGAAAGGGGTCGGGCACGAAGCCCTGGACCATGTCTTCCGAGACGGACAGGATGCGCGAATTGATTTCGTCCGTGTGTTCGACCGGGATGGCAGGGGTGGCGCTCATGGTGGGGTGCAGTGGAAGATTCTTCTCGGGGAAACTGTCTGGGTCCGGTGGGGATCCGGTGTGTGGCTTGTGATGGTCCGTTTTGCAGGGGGGAGCGGCAAGGGAAAAGGCTGCGCATCCCTTCCCAGCGAGTGTGCGGATTTTGCCGCGGGCCATGGGCCGCATCGCGGGGCGGGGATCGGCATCAGCGGCTGACCGCACCTTCTGCGAAGCCGCCGCCGACCAGTTCCTCCAGTTTGGCCATGACGGTGGCTTCGTCGGGACCTTCGGTGGAGACGCGGATGCGGGCACCGCAGCCGGCCGCGAGCATCATGAGGCCCATGATGCTCTTGCCGTTGACCTGTTCGTCATCCTTTTCGACCCAGACTTCCGACTGGTGGGCGCTGGCCACCTTGACGAACATGGCGGCGGGGCGGGCGTGGAGACCGAGTTTGTTGACGATGGTGAGGTCCTTGGTCAGCATGGGCTGTTCAACTGATCCGCTTCTCTGCCATCACTTTCAACAGATTCTTGTTGAATTCGGCGGCGCTGTGATGGCCGAAGCTGCGGAGTTTCTGTTCGAGGGCAGCGACTTCGATGAGGGGGGCGATTTCGCGGCCTGGGGAGACCGGGATTTCGAAGTAGGGGACTTCGATGCCGAGGATGCGGTAGCGGTGTTCCGTGGTACCGAGCCGGTCGATTTCCTCCATGGCGTCCATGGGTTTCATGTGGACGACGAGGTCGAGCCGTTTTTCGAGGCGCATGGAAGCGACTCCGAAGAGGAGGGGGACGTTGACGATCCCGAGGCCGCGGACTTCCATGTGGAAGCGTCCCAGTTCCTCCGAGGTTCCGATGATTTCTCCGGAGCCTGGGTTGCGGAAGGTGACTTTATCGTCTGCGACGAGGCTGGCTCCGCGCTGGAGGAGGCCGAGGGCGGCCTCGCTTTTGCCAATGCCTGACGGGCCCTGGATGAGCACGCCGATGCCTTTGACATCGACCATGCAGCCGTGCTCGCTGGTGACGGGGGCGAATTCCCATTCGAGCCAGTGAGTGCAGGCGTTGATGAACTTCATGGTGTTCATCGACGTGCGGAAGACGGGGACTCCGATGTCGCGGGCGGCGCGCAGGAGGGGTGCGGCGAGGCGGCGGCTGCGGCAGACGACGATGCAGGGGATTTCGCTTTCGCACATGCGGGCGAAGACGCGGCGCTGGTCGGTTTCGCTGAGGCTGGTGAGGTAGGCGAACTCCGAGTTTCCGAGGACCTGGATCCGTTTGTAGGCGAAGTAGAGATAGAATCCGGCGAGGGCGAGGCCGGGGCGATTGATGGATGGCTCGTGAATCGGGCGGTCGAGGGCGCAGTCCTCCGTTTCGAGGTCGAGCTGGAGGTGATCGGCGTGGCGCTGGAAGAAGTTGGCGACGGAGAGTTGCCGGACGAGGCGGGTGCGGGCACGGCTTTCGACGACCTTGCGCGGCGGGGAGGAATCGTCGGGGGCCATGGAGTGCTGCGGGGCTTGCGCATCGACCGGGGGTGGCCGGCGGGCTGGTTCAGGCGAACTGCTGAAGGAAGCGGACGTCGTTTTCGATGAGGTGGCGGATGTCCGGGATGCCCCATTGGATCATGGCGAGGCGTTCGAGGCCCATGCCGAAGGCGAAGCCGGTGACGCGGTCCGGGTGGTAGACGTCGTCGCCGCGGGATTCGCAGATGGCCGTGAAGACGGCGGGATCGACCATGCCGCAGCCGAGAATTTCGACCCAGCGTGGCGTCTGGCCTTTGGGGGCGAGTTTGACATCGACCTCGTAGGAAGGTTCGGTGAATGGGAAGAAGTGCGGACGGAAGCGGATTTCGGTATCCTTGCCGAAGAGTGCGCGGAAGAAGTATGCGAGCGTCCCCTTGAGGTCGGCGAGGCTCACATCTGGAGCGACATAGAGTCCTTCGAGCTGGTGGAAGGCGCTGAGGTGGGTGGCATCGATTTCGTCGCGCCGGAAGGCGCTGCCCGGGGCGATGATGCGGACGGGCGGGGCCTGGGTCTGCATGGTGCGGACCTGGACGCTGCTGGTGTGCGTGCGCAGGAGCATGCCATTGGGGAAGTAGAAGGTATCGCTCTCGTTGCGCGCCGGGTGGTCGGCCGGGGTGTTGAGGGCATCGAAGCAGTGCCATTCCGTTTCCACTTCCGGTCCGGTGGCGAGGGCGAAGCCCATGCGCCGGAGGATGCGGATGGCGCGGTCGAGCACCTGGGTCATGGGGTGCACCTGCCGGGAGCGGTCGCCCCGGGAGGGTGATGTCGAGTCCCTCCGCGGCGCGGGCGTCCTGTTCTGCCTGGAGGGCTGCCTTGCGGGTTTCGAGGGCGGCGGTGATGCCTGTGCGGGCGTCGTTGAGGCAGCTGCCGATGGCGGCTTTCTGATCGGGCGGAACCTCACGCATGCGGGCCGAAAGGGCGGTTACGAGACCTTTTTTGCCGAGGTAGCGGAGGCGGGCTTCCTCTAGAACGGTTTCGCTCGTGGAGGCGTTGATTTCTTCGAGGGCGGTGGCGAGCAGAGACTGGAGTTCCTGTTCCATGCGTGGGTGAGTCGGAAATGAAAAGAGCGGGGCCGCTTCCATGAAGGAGGCGGCCCCGCTGGGCAAGAGGTTTCGTGGAGCCGTGCCGGAATCAGGCGGTGGCCTTGGCGGCGGCGGCCTTCTTGGCATCGAGACCCGCCTTGGCCTGGGCGACGAGTTCGTCGATGGCGGACGGGTTCGAGATGGCGAGGTCGGCGAGCACCTTGCGGTCGAGCGACACGTTGAGGTGCTTCAGGCCTTCCATGAAGCGGTTGTAGGTGAGGCCGCGGGAACGCACGGCGGCGCTGATCCGGGTGATCCAGAGGGCGCGGAAGTTGCGTTTACGGGTTTTACGGTCGCGGGTGGCCCAGGTTTTGGCCTTGAAGAGGGCGTCCTTGGCGTAGCGGTAGAGGCGGCTGCGGTTTCCGTAGAAGCCCTTGGCCTGTTTGAGGATGCGCTTGCGCCGTTTGCGGCTGGCGGGCGCGTTGGTTGCTCTTGGCATGTTGTATCGGTTGGTTGAGCGGGCTGTTGTTTGGGATGGATCCGTGCCGTCTCACCCGGTCATAGGCTTCCTCGAATCCTTCTGGAAGCCAGGCGGCAGCGGATTTGGCCGGAGGTACCGGCCGGGAATCGCGTCAGGCGAAGGGCAGGCACTCCATGATGCGCGGCACGTCGACGTGGGCGACGGTGGCGACCTTGCGGAGGTTGCGCTTGCGTTTGCGGTTCTTGCATTCTGCGAGGTGACGGCGGCCTTGTTTGCGGCGCAGGATCTTACCGGTACCGGTGATCTTGAACCGTTTGGCGACGCCCTTCCTCGTTTTGCTTCTGGCGACTTTCTTTCTCATAGGAGGGGTGGAGATTTGCAGAGATCGACTCCTCGGCAACCGTTTTTCCGGTGAATTTCCGGTTGGCGGGCGATGGTTGCCGTGGCGGTCGGCGGGAAGGGGTTGCTGCGGGGCGGTGATCGGGCTAGGACGTGCGGTCATGCGACTGATGACGTGGAAGTTCATGATGGGCCGGGCTGCTGCACGGGTGGCTGGGCTGCTGATGTGCCTTGCGGCCATGGTTTCCTGTGCGGCACCGGGTGCCGGGAAGGCGAAGGAGGTGTCCCGCGCGGTGGAGGCTCCCGCGGGCGGGCTGGCGGGGTCGCTGACGGCGTGGTCGGCGGCGCGTGGTGGGCAGTCCGGGATTGCGGTGCTGGAGGGGAACCGGGAAGCGTTTGTGGACCGGGTCATGCTGGCGGATCGGGCGCAGCGGACGCTGGATATTCAGTATTATATATGGTCTCCGGACACGACTGGGCTGCTGCTGACCGAGCGGGTCTTCCGGGCTGCGGAGCGAGGGGTGCGGGTGCGGTTTTTGATTGACGATCTGAATCTGAAGATCCGGGATGGGACGATGGGGGTGCTGGCGTCGCATCCCAATGTGGAGATCCGGCTTTTCAATCCGCAGCGGCTGCGTTCGCTCCGGCGGCTGGATCTGCTGCTGAATTTTGTGCGGCTGAATTACCGGATGCATAACAAGATGATGATCATGGACAATGCGGCGGCGGTGATCGGGGGGCGGAATATTGCCGACGAGTATTTCGGGCTTCATGCGGGGCACAACATGAGGGATCTTGATCTGCTGGCGACTGGTCCGGTGGTGCGGGAAGCGTCACGGGTCTTCGATGATTTCTGGAACAGTGCGGCGGCGGTTCCGGTGGAGAATGTGGCGAAGGTGAGTGCGACTCCGGCGGCCATGCGGCGGGCAGCCGGGGAATTGCGCCGGGGATTCCGGCCGAGGGAAGATGATTGGCCACTGCGGGTCGATGAGGCCGCCGTGGCGGCGCGGGTGAAGTCCTTGCCGCGGGTGCTGGTACCGGCGCAGGCGGAACTGCTGCACGACGAAATTGGATCGTTCCGCGGCAAGGACCGCGGGCACATGCTGGTGAGTCGGCTTGAGGACGAACTGAGGACGGCGGAGCAATCGCTCGATGTGGAAGCCGCGTACTTTGTGCTGCGGCGGCGGGAAGTGGCGGCTGGCGAAGTCATGCTGAAGCGGAACGTGAAGGTGCGCGTGGTCACGAATTCGCTCGCTTCTACGAATCAGCCGGCGGCGCATTCCGGTCATGCGAACCGGAGGCGTGAATTCCTGCGGACGGGAGCCGAGCTTTATGAATTCCGTCCGCGGTCGGAGGCTGGTCTGCGGCAGGTGGCGGACGGACGCGATGGAGCGCGCACGGGAATTCACACCAAGGCACTGGTCATTGATGGCCGGAAGTCATTCGTGGGCAGTTTCAACCTCGATCCGCGGTCGGCCAACATCAATACCGAGGTCGGTCTGCTCGTGGAAAGCGGCGAGGTGGCGCGTCAGGTGGGAGAGTTTCTGAAGGAAGCGACGGCACCGGAGAATGCGTGGAGGGTGACCCTTGATGAGCGGGGCCGGGAAGTCTGGCGTGGCTGGGATGGTGGCAGGGAGCGCTTCTGGCGGCACGAGCCGCAGACCTCGCTGGGTGAGAGGATCCGCTGCCGATTCTTCCGGCTCCTGCCGATTGAGAGTCTGCTGTGAGGGGCGGTCCGGTGGCGTCAGTCCGGGGTGGGTGTGGCGAGGCGTGCGCGGATCGTTCTGATGGCTTCGGTCTGACGTCGGCGGCTGGGCATTGTATCGATGAGGGCGAGTGCCTTCTGCCTCGTGGCGGTGGCTTCCGGGTGATTCCCCGTCCTGACGAGGATCCGGATGCGGAGTTCCAGCCATGGAAGGTGGTCTGGTTGAGCTTTCAGAAGATCATCGATGCGGCGGAGCGAGTC
>CAZSDE010000136.1:0-8272 GCA_964605435.1 uncultured Akkermansia sp. | reverse complement strand
GCTCGGCTTCAAGAGTCGCCTTGACGGACAGCTTCCGACCTTCCGCAATGCGATGGCAGCCTGGGTGCGGACACTGTAGCGCCGGTGGTGGAGGTTTCTCAGCAGGGTTTCCCGGGGCACGGTCTTGAGGTCCTTCTCCGGCTTCTGATAGGCATCACCCAATGCAACGAACGGGATATGGGCCGGCTCCTCAGGTCCATAGCCATGGTATCTCGGATGGTGCTCGGTGGAAAGAAAGGCCTGATCCGCCCTGGTGCCCCACAGGTTCTCCGGAAGAGTGTATTCACGCGAGAACTTCGTCCGCGGTGCCCCGGTGATACGCAAGGTCTGCCGGGGCGCGGTGTAGGAGAGGCCGATGCCGGGACCTGATGATCCAACCTTTCCATCGCCCCATTCCATGGTCGCGATTCCGATGCTGCCGCCGGGTTCACGGCTCAGATCATGCCACCAAGTGAGGCGATCCATAGCCTCGCGGTAGAGCGCAGGTTTCTCCTTCGCCACGTGGGAATTGACGAGGCTCACCCAAATGCCGTCACCGCGCCCTTCATCGCCATGACCCATGGCCAGACCCGGGTAGCTCTCGATCATAGTCATGGCAAGACACCTCGCTGCCTGCTGGTAGATCGTCGTATCACCGCTTGCTCCGGAGGCGATCATCATGGCGGCAGCAATCATGCCGTCCTTGCCATTCGAGCCAAATCCGCCCTCGGGGCGGTGATCGCCGTAGGCCACCCCGCCATGACCCGCGAAGCGATAGAAATGACGCAGTGCGCCGAGCAAGGTCTGCTCGTCGACACTCACCCCGCATTCCTTGCCCAGCAGCATGGTAGTGAGCAACTGCGCGCCTGCCGCGTGCAGCAGGCCACCGGCCACATAGCCAGGACTGATGTCATTGCTCCAATGGGTCCATCCGCAGCCAAACTTCTGGCGGGCTTTCGCGTCATCGCAGTAGTGCTGCATGATGGGCAAGACCGACTTATCTCCCGTGCGCAGGTAGTATTCGCCACAGGCAATCCCGTTGTAGCCGTTGTTCCAGGTATGGTCGCCGATGGCCTTCACATCTTTCGGAAAGGAATCGAAGTAGGCCTTCACCCGCGGCAGGTATTTGTCATCGCCAGTTGATAGCAGGAAAAGGCAGACGAGGGCACCAGGAATGCCGTCCTGATTGAACTTCTCAGGATTAGAGTAGAAGGCGGCGGCCTCATCGACGATGCGTTTCGACTTCGGACAATCCAGCGGCCAAGTCTCGCTGTAGGCCCCGAGTACGGGAATCATGACAGTCTGTTTGCGCTGGGTCTGGCCATCCGGGGAGGTCACATCGAAGACCATGTGTCCGTCGGTGGCTTCGGCCTTCGTGAGGGCATTACCCATCGCCACGAATGGATTCAATCCTCTGAGTCCGGTTCCATTGATGCCCGTGATGATCTCGCCCTTGGTGAACTTGCCGTCGGACGGCGAACCCGGTGCCATTTCCTCGACCTTGAGCACCACACCAGGATGGATCCGCACCTTCAGGCCCGTGGTGCCAATGCCGCCGAAATACCTCTCACGGGTCGGATCCGGGCGCGATTGATACATGGGCCGCTCAGTGTAATACTGTTGCCCGGCATCGCCAGCCGATCCCCCGCGGAGTTGGGCAAAGAGCGCAAGAAGCGTCAGGACAAGAAGAGAATGGTTCATGGTTTGGATTCGGACTTGGGCGCAGACTTGGGCGCCGGATTTTCATGGAGCCGGAGGCGCAGCGTGACGGCGGTCCCTTTCTTTGGCAGATCGGTAGGATTGATCTCCCACTCGAGTGCCCCCTGCTGGTGGCTGTGGATTTCAGGAAGGCACAGCAACTCGTCGCCGAAGGTGCTCATCGATATGATATGACCGCTGAAATCAGCGAGGTACCCTCTGGGTCCCTCACCATGGTCCCTGAGGTGGGATCCAGCGAAGATGAAAGCGTGCGGTATGCTCTGCGCTTGGCTGGCCTCTGGTCCCCTCTTCGTGCGATCTGAGCCATCACGGTTTCTTCGCCGGATAAAATCACTGATGGGACGTTCGACTCGTTTGCCCTCGGCATTCGGAAACTCGAGGAAGATGTCGATCAGATCGCCCGTGGGCGGAACGTCAACCCAGCGGGTCTGTCTCTCATCGACCGAACGACGCATGGCGGGGGTCCCATTGTTTGCGCCGAGCAGAAGCAAGGCAGTGTGAATGTGCGAGGGCCTTGCCTCGACAGCGACGATCGACTCATGCACTTTTCCGCTGACGTGGCACGCAATCAGTTCCAAGGAGCCTTCCGACAGGCAGATGGTGGCGTCTACATCAAGGCTGCGTTCGCAGGCATTGATCGACAGTCCGGGGAACTTCAGTGGGGGAATCGATCCATCCGTAGAGTCTGGTGGAGGCGCGGCACCCTTGGCCGCATCGTCCAGCTGCAGGTCCTTGCAGGGACGCTCGGCTTCCCGTGCCGCATAGGGCCCGCCCGAAGGAGCTGCCGCCGTGGTCTGTTGCGCGGGGCAGGCTGCCGCCATGGATAGGGTCAGCGCCCATGGCCGGACCATGAACGCCACGGGTGAGGAGTTGCTAGTTGTCATGCCGGAAAAAGTGGATCCGCATCGGGTGTGTGAGGAGAAGTTACAGGAAACCATTCCGTACGCCGAGAGTCCATGATTTTCACCAACGATGGATCCAGGGCCGATATGGTCGCCGACAGGTCGTTGAAAGGGTGGAGTTCTTGACAACCTGTACCCGGAAAGTACAAGAATTGGCGTGCGTCCGATTCACCGACTCTCCCTACCCGAACAAGTGGCTGCGTGCCTGCGCGAGGGCATTCAGGTCGGGCGCTGGGGTGATCAGTTTCCAGGTGAACTTCAGCTGGCGTCCGAATTGGACGTCTCCCGCAATACCGCCCGGCGCGCGCTGCAGATTCTGGAGAAGGAAGGTCTGGTGGTCAGGCGTGGGCTCGGACGCAGCCGCAGCATCAGCTCCGTCGGGACCGCCATGGCAAGGCAGCGGCGATTGCGTGTTGCCATTCTGCGCAATGACACGGTCATTGATGACAGCCCGCACACCGCTCTGATCGTAGCCAATATTCTGCGCGCCCTCGACGCTGCTGGATACGACGCATTTGAATGCAGAAAGACTCAGGCCGAACTGAGGCACGACGTGTCTCGCATTTCACGGCAGTTGAGCGAGGCCGGTGCTGATGCTTGGCTGATCGAGGCTGGCTCGCGACCTTTGCTGGAGTGGTGCGCTTCACAGCAGACGCCCTGCCTCGCCTTGTATGGCCGGACCGAGGGACTGCAGATCGCCCGCACTGGACCGGACGCAGTGTCTGCCTATGCCGAAGCCACGCGTCAACTCATTGCGCTCGGACACCGCAGAATCGTGCTGATCGTCCGTGAGGAGTTCCGCAGGCAACCGGTAGGGGGCTGCGAACTGGCGTTCATCAACGAGCTGAAAGCACATGGCATCCCGGCAGGCCGCTACAATCTGCCCGAGTGGCATGAAAGTCCGGCCGGATTCGCGCGGTTGATGGAGAGCCTGTTCAGAACCACCCCGCCAACCGCGCTGATTATCGACGAGACCTGTTGGTTCATCGCTGCGCTGGGATTCCTCGTCCACCGCGGCTTCAGAGTTCCCGAACAAGTCTCCCTCGTGGTTGGAGAAGGTGTCCCCATTTTGGACATGTGCTGGCCTGGGTTTGCCCAGATGCGCTGGGACAGCAAACTCATCGAGCGCCGCGTGGTGCGCTGGGTCGATTGCGTGCGGAAAGGCAATCCGGACCGAAGGATCATCAACATCCCTGCCGAGTTCGTCCCGGGCGGCAGCATCGGGCCAGTGCGGAAGGAATGAGAGCCGAGATGGTTGACTGGCAATCAGGCATTCGCTTCGCGGCAATTGGAATTAACCCCTGAGATGTCAGGAGACGGGGAGGCTGAGATCACCGGTGACATACAGAGGCCGGACTCAATGTGTCGCGATGAGTCAAGACTTCCGCGGATCATCGGGCCCGCGTCACCAGCTTGCCGATGAGGAGACCGATAACGGCGCAGGCGAAAGCCAGTACGGGTATCAGGACCAGGTGCTTTTCTTTGAGCAGGAACAACAGGACGACACCGATGAAGCCACCTAGACAGAAGCCGATGACTCCACCGACGATGCCACCCAGGAAATGGAACGGGCAGAAATTGCTTTCGAGCATAAGTCCGCGCAGCGGTGCCTCATGCTGCGCCTTTACCAGCACATCGAGGAAGTCGTTTGCAACCGTCAGCAGCCTTTCGCGTTCTCTTCCGGTGAGTATCGTGTGGCCATCCCCGGGGCCGATGATGCGGGTATCCGGCGCTCGGATCGCGAGGTATCCGTACTGTACTTCGATGAATCCAGTCGTGGCAGTGGAGAGGAAGCGCAGTACGCTGGGTTTGCAGACCGCAGCCATGTCCGCAAGATTCGGAACCAGATGATCGGCGGATCGGATCGACGCCTCCATGGCCTCAAAAGCGCCTTCCGGGAAGAGGCTGTAGTTCCTGTTGAACGCCTCAACAAGCTGCCGCTCGCTGGGCGCTGCGGTCGGTGACACCATCAGGTCCAGGCCCTTGACGCCCAGAAAATTCATTCCCCCGGTCTCGCGGCGCGGCAGCAGATCGAAATCAGGGAGTTTCAGTCCCGTGGCGGGGACCACAACGACCGTTTCCCAGACAAAAAAATAGCCGGTGGAATCATGCCTCTCAACCCGGACATCGAGAATCTCGAATGGCCTGTTGCGATAGACGCCGAGAACGTGGTTCCGGTAGCTATCTGCCTTCCTGAAGATATGAAGGCTGCGCGCACCCTCGGAGAAGGTGCCGCCGGTCTCCGCATGATACTGGTAACCGCACTCCTCGGCCCATGCGGCGTTCCCGTTCTGATGGTCATTCATAGCTTGAGTTCCTCGATCTGGCTGACGAGTTGAATCAGTTACCTTGCCAAACCGAACGCACTGGCGAAAGACGCTGCCTCCCCGCTGTCTTTTGGCATGTTCTGATAAATGACAGCGAGCGCATTGCTACGGTCGGGACCGCGCGGGAGCGTCTCGATCCATTTCATGGCACCTTCCGGATCGTAGGGATAGAACTTCACAGCATAGGCACTGGCGACCGCAGACTTCACGGGACTGTCGGATGCTTTATTGAGCCACTGGCCGGCGGCTTCGTAGTCATTCTCTGTCCAGCGGGCGGCGAGTTCGTGAGCACGTGCCTTCGAGACAGCGGGTGGGATTTCACTGATTCCGAGCCAGTCGAGCCATTGGCCAGTGTCGCCAACCCGCACGTTATTCGGCATGTTCCGGGTAGCCGCGACAAGTTCCTCGCTCGAAAGATCTACTGACGCGATCCAATCGGACAACTCAATAAATGAAGCCCTTGCATCGGGTCGCCCGAAGACAATGTCACTCATCTGACCGTTCACCAGATCCCTCTGTTCCGGCGTAGTGGCAAATGATCGCATCTTTTCAAGCAATTCGGCGCGTCTTGAGGGACTGCCCGTGGCATATTTGGTCGACTGGCCGATGTATCTGGATTGAAACTCAGGTGGTGCTTCAGCAAGGCATTGAAATACGATCCCGAGATCAGGCTTCTTACCGCTATAGTAGTACACGAGATATTCGAATGGATCGTAGATCCTTGCATCACCGATCCCGAATTGGGCGGGCGATTGAATCATCAGGCGGGCCACTTCCACCGGGTATTTCCGGATGAATACCTTCTGGACATAATTGTTGAGGGATCGCCTGATCTGCAGAGTCAGATCGGGATCGTTGTTGCACTCCTCCATGAACAATCTGATCCCGGTGGGGTCGAGTTCCTCAAGGCGGCCTTCCAGTTCGGTCTCTGTCCTCAACCGTTCTTCACTGAAGGCGGCGGCAGCCTTCTCTGGCGCTTCGCGATACAGGGAAAACAGGTCGCGCCTGAGGGCCTTCACTGTTTCCTTCATGGCGAAATATTCCATCCGTTGCCCGGAAAATCCAAGGGCACCGGCCTCATTGCCCTGAATCACCGCGGCTTCTTTCAGGAGTCGCGCATTGATCTCCCGATTTCCCGCGAGGTTCTGGCTTTCGAACCAGCCCAAAAGAGCCGCGACGATGCCGATGACGGCACAGATGACGAAGGATCGTTTCACCGATTAATTCAGCTTTTGCAGAAGCCCGCTTCGGAGTTCGGCATCTTTGATCTTCGTGGCTAGCGCTCGCGCTTTGTTCTTTGGAAAGGCACTGCCTCTCGCGCTACCCTCGATCAACGGAATCAGCAATGCGTCGCCGGCACCCGAGGCAAGGTAGTCAGTAGCGATCTGCTCAACGAAGTCCAGAGCCTCGGATCCATTTGACTTCTCAAGGTAGTCCTGCAGCGCAGCACCGGTTGACTGATCAGCGGCGGCGGGGTCGATCGATTCAATCCATGTGCGACATTTGTCGAATTTTTCGCGGGATGGGGTAGTGTCTTTGTCTCTCATCGCACGGTACTCCGCGTACTGCTTGAACTGCTGCGCGAGGAGGGTGGAGCGTTCTTCCGGGGTGATGCCGAGACTCTCAAGGTTCTTCTTCGCGAGGATCGGATCTTCGCCGATTTCAGAGCCGAAGTTTCGCTCCGTCAGGTTGTTATGGCGCAGAATATTCACATATTCCTCCATGGGCATCGTCTTGCGAAGAATATCAATGAAAACCAAGCCGTTCTCTTTGGAAACGCCCCACATGTATGGGCCTAATCTGGAGCGTAGTTCCGGTGGAATCTTCCTGATGCGTTCCTCTGCGGCAGCGGGGTCGGTTCCGATGAGGGACATGATGAAGGCGGATTCAAAAGGCACTACAGCAGGTGATTTTCCGTCGAGGGACTTATCGAAGGTGCCTGCGGCGATCTGGCGTTCATACCATGTGGTGGCCGCGGCGGGATCCCGTGCTAGCCACTTATCGAACGCGCCATAGCCTCCCAGCGAAACTCCTCCGTCCTGGTTTCTGATGATGTACTGGCTGAATGCAAACTCGGGATTTTTCGTCTCGAGTTCTGTCAGCATCATTGATTCGAGATAATTGCGGAATGGGGCATGCACAGGGAGCGTGGCCATTTCCTGAAAGGCGACGGTGAGTTCGTCACCATTCATTTCGGATGCGAGCGTCTCGAGCCTCTTCCATGCGGCTGTGTACTGGAACCTTTCCTCGTCATTGTTGAATAGGACGAGTGCCGTCCAATCCTTTGAAGTGCTGATCCATTCTGCTGATGGCTTGTCCGGTTCATCTTGCGGAGCATTCTTCGTGCTGGCCCTCGTTCTTGCTACTGAGATGCGGGCGTTTTTGATTGCTCTGGAGTCAGCGATCGTCCTGCGGAGTGAATCATTCTGCTGCTCGAGTGTCCGGTTGCTGCTGTGCAGGTTGGCAAGCCACGCCGCGGCGATGATCATCACGAGGAGTGGTGGAGCCCATTGAATCGGATTCATGGCTGGTGTCTAGCCGGTGTAATGGCATCGGTGCCGCATCGTGGGCGTTGAGGCTCTCATGGCGAGCCATCTTGCCCGGTCGTCGCACGGGATCGCTCCTTCACGTGCATGCGTCGGCAAACGAGTGGGTTCAGGACAGGGCAGGGCAGCGACGGGTTGCCCAGTGGCAGTGGCGTGCGACGGTCCAATGCGTGAAGCGACGGCGGCGGATTGCTGGTGCATTGGATGGGAACCGATGGGGATTCGTTCTCGTTCGGATGCTCAGGGAAGGACGACCGGACCGATGGCGTGAATGCTGCCATTGGGATCGCGGTATTTGAGAGAGTAAGTCCCTGGTTTGATCCCGGTGACTGTCACATACCCTGGATATCCGCTTTTACGACCTGAGCTGCCGGCGCTGGCGGTGATGAAGCGCGCGGTGATGAGAATGTCTGCATTGGCGACTTCGGCATCGACCGAGTCGATCCACTGGCCGGAATGCACGATCGCGGTGGTAAACTCCAATGGTATTTTGTAGGATTCCGAGCCAAGCGCGGTGGGGGCACCGACCGCAATTCCGTCTTTGGCGAAGAAGTCGCGGGATCTCGGTTCGGAGCATCCGGTGAGTGCGAGGGCGCATAGCAGCAGTGCCGCTTTGGTGAAGGTTGCCATGTGATTGCGTCTGGGTTGGGTGCTGAAGGAGATTTGAGTCCGCGCTACGGATGACGGTGCCTCGGCAGCATGAATCTGACTCCCGCTGAAGAGGAGGGCCGAGGCGGCGAGGAAAGCGATGAGTCTCATGCCTGAGCGTTTGGGTTGGCGCAGAGTGCCGGGTGGATTG
>CAZSDE010000135.1:0-8277 GCA_964605435.1 uncultured Akkermansia sp. | reverse complement strand
ATGAGGCCTTCATCGACGAGGATGGGTTTGCGGGCGGCGATGCTGTGCCAGGTGAAGGCGTGGGTGCGGATGTCGCGGCCGGTGGGTTGTTCGAGGTAGGCGAGGGCTTCGTAGGCCGCGGGGCTGAGGTCGTGGAGGGCGTCGAGGTAGGCAGCGACCGACTTGGCGTCGGGGTTGCCTTCGTTGCTGTCTGCGCGGGGGGGGGGGTGGGAGACGCCCAGGGCCTGGGCGGCGGCGAAGACATCGGCGGTGCGGCGGGCATCGGCGTCCGGGTCTTTGCCGAGGGTTTTCAGTTTGAAGCAGCGGAAGCCGTGGTGCTGGATGAAGTGTTGGAAGTCACTGGTGAGCGGATCGGTGGCGCTGACGACGTACCAGCCGTCGACTTTTGGAGAAGGGCTGGGTCTGAGGAAGCTGCGGATGGCGGCGAGTTGTGCCGGGGAGGCGGCATGGTGGTCGGCGCATGTGTCATCGTAGAGGTGGAAGGCCGAGCGTTGGAGGGCGTGGCCGGCGGCGTCGTGGATGGCGGCGTCGAAGGGGCTGAGGCAGACTGAGCCTGCGAGGAAGGGGATTCGGCCGGGGCCGGTGTGGTGGGCGTTGCGGCTCAGGAGGTCCATTCCGTGGGAGAGGGGGTGCTGGGGGTCTGAGAGACCGGGAAGGTCTGCGGCCAGCTGGGAGCAGTAGTCCTGCATGGCGGCGTCGCGCTGGGAGTGGGGGATGGCGGGGTCGGGCCATGCCCAGAGGTCGCTCAGGTAGATTGATCCCTTGCCGGTGGCTTCGCAGGAGCCGATGCGGACGGTGACGGTGGCGGTGGCTTCGGTGATTTCGGTGATGGTGCCGCTGCTGAGCTGGAGGGGGCGGGCAAACGGCTGGGGTCGGAAGGAGACTTCGGCGGAGAGGATGGAGCAGTTCATGAGAGCCAGCGGGTGAGGTTTGATGCGACGAATTCGTCGTCGGTGAGCCATGGGTAGGCCGAGGAGACGCGGGAGATTTCTTCGGCTTGGCCTGGGGAGAGGGTTTCGGAGGGGTCGAGGCAGCGGGAGGAGGGGACGAGGCCCTGACGGCGGAGGACTTCGAGGATGCCGGGGATGCAGCCGTGGAAGTGGTTGGTGGCATCGAAGATGGCGGCGTTGGCGTCCGTGAGGGCGGCGTTGCGGCTGAGCCACTCTGCTGGGAAAGTTCCGCTGGAACGGGTATTGTGGATCTCGCGGAGCATGGGGATGGCCTTGCTTGTCCAGACGCCCCATTGGCCGAGCAGGCCGCCTGTGATGGTGAGTCCGCCGGGCCATGGGGTGAGGAGGTCGGCGATGATATTGTCGTCGTTGCCGGTGTAGAGGGCGAGGTCGTGGCGGCCCGAACTGGAGACGGCGTGGATGACGTCGATGGTCTGGTAGCGGTTGAAGGGGGCGATTTTGATGCCGACGACGCCGGGGATGGCGGCGAAGCGCTGCCAGAAGCTGCGTGAGAAGGCGCGGCCACCGACGGCGGTCTGGAGGTAGAAGCCGATGACTGGGAGGATTTCCGAGATGGATCTGGCGTGGGCGAGGAATTCCTCTTCGGTGGCTTGCTGCCAGCCGCCGGGGCTGAGGAGAACGGCGTGGTAGCCGAGGCTGGCGGCCAGTTCTGCTTCCCGGGCAGCGGCTGGGGTGGGGCCGCAGGCACCGGCGATGCGGATGAAGGGTAGGGGGCCGGCGGAAGCGGTCATGGTTTCTGCGGCGAGTTGGAGAATGGGTTCGAACAGACCGTGCCGGGGGTCGCGGATGGCGAACTGGGTGGAATGGACGCCCACGGCGAGGCCGCCGGCACCTGAATCGGAGTAGTAGCGGATGAGGGCGCGCTGGTGGCGTTCCGACCATTGGCCATCGTGGTGGAGGGCGAGGGGGAGGGCGGGGATGACCAGGCCCTTGAGAAAGTGGTCGCGCCATGGGGGAATCATGGGTGGTGCATCGTGCGGTGGTTGGGGTGGTGCAATCCCGGGGGGAGTCCGCAGGAGCGGAGCGGGGAATTTTTGCGGTTTCGTGGGTTAGGGTATGGGGTCATGGGGCGTGGCTATGCGAGTCTATCTGTCATTGGTCTGCGGGGTTCTTCTGGCGTCGTGTGCGGCACCTGCGGGTGGCGGTGGTGGTGGAACGCGGGATGTGTGGGGTCACCGGGCTGGGCCGAGGGGATTCCGGACGGTGGTGCTGGATGCGGGGCATGGCGGGCGTGACAGCGGGGCGCGCAGTGCGGTCACTGGAGAGAAGGAGAAGGATCTGGCGCTTGATGTGGTGCGGCGGGTGCGGCGGGAACTGGGACGGTCGTTTGAGGTGAAGATGATGCGGGAGGGAGATGAGTTTGTGGATCTGGATGTGCGGGCGGCGCGGGCTGCGCAGTTGGGCGACATTCTGCTGAGTGTGCATTTCAACAGTGGTCCGTCGTCCGTGCGGGGGCCGGAGACTTTTTACTGGCGGGTGGACAGCTATGGTCTGGCGAAGCGGCTGCAGCGGAACATGGCGGCGGTGAGTCCCGGAGAAAGGGGGTCGCGCGGACTGGTGCGGCGGCGGTTGCGGCTGACGCGCAATCCGGAGATCCCGTGTGTGCTGCTGGAGCTTGGGTATCTGAGCCATCCGGAGGAAGCGCGGCTCTGCAGTGATGCGGGGTACCGTCAGCGCATGGCGGTGGCGATTGCGGAGGCGGTGAAGGAGCAGGCTGCGCGTGGGGATGCGGGCATGGGGGTGCTGCCGCCGCCGATTTATGCACCGCCGAGTCGGCCGACTGATGCGCCTGAGTGATTGGTCCCCAGTGGGCGGCGGGCCTTAGAGCGGAAGGCTTTGCGGCGTTGTGGTCGAACGTTCAGACCGTTTCCGCGGGTGGTGGGGACCATGCGAGGGCTTCGGCGAGGGCGGAGAGGACGCCGGTGGCGTGGCAGGCGGATTCGCGGCGGGAGGCGAGGTGTTTGATTTTTACCTCTGGAAATTCCGAGCCGATCACGATGGCGGTGGAGGCGTGGAGTGATTCTGCGGTCTGGAACTGCTTTCCGACCTTGGCGGGGGAGTAGCTGTAGTCTGCGCGGTATCCGGCGCGGCGGAGGCTGTGGATGAGAGCGAGGGCGTCCGGGCGGTGGTCTTCGGAGGCGACGATGATGTAGGCATCGGGTTTCCCCTGAGCCGTTAGCCATGTTTCCATGCGTGCGAGGGCGTGGGGGGTTTCGCGGATGAGGTTGGTGATGACCATGTCGCCCATGGCGAAGCCTGCCGCGGGGAGGTCGGTGCCGCCGATGAGTTCGCAGAGGTTGTCGTAGCGTCCGCCTCCGGCGACGGCGCGCATGCCGTGGTGGAGGTCGAAGATTTCGAAGACGACGCCTGTGTAGTAGGCGAGGCCGCGGACGATGCCGAGGTCGATTTCGATGAAGGGGGCGAGGCCTCTGGCGGCGAGGTCGGCGCTGATGGTTTCGAGGGGGGCGTGGCCCTTGCCTTTGCTGCTGATGAAGGATTGGACGGCGTCGAGGGAAGTGCCGAGTTCTGCGAGTTTTGCCGAGGTGACCTCTTCCTTTTCGCGTTCGAGGCGGTCGATGATCTGGAGGAAGGCGGGCAGGGTGGCTTCCGGCATGTGCTGGGCGGCGAGGAAGGCGGGCCAGACGTTGCGGTCGCTGAGGCGGATGCGGAAGTCACCTTCTCTGAAGCCGAAGGCGAGCATGGCATGGATGGCCATGGCGATGAGGTCGGCGTCGGCTCCGGGGGAGTTTTCGCCGAGGATGTCGCAGTTCCACTGGTAGAATTCTCGGCCGCGGCCTTTCTGGGGTTTTTCGAAGCGGAAGCAGGCGCCGATCTGGAACCACTTCATGGGTTTGCGGTAGTCGCGCTGGCGGGCGGCGGCCATGCGTGCGAGGGAAGGGGTGGTTTCCGGCCGGAGGGCGACTTCGCGGTCGCCGGCGTCGGTGAAGTGGAAGAGTTGGCGGACGATTTCGTCGCCGCTTTTGCGGCGGTAGAGGTCGGTTGGTTCGAGGACGGGGATTTCGTATTCCGAGAAGCCGAAGCAGCGGGCGGTTTCGCGCCGGTGGTGGAGTATGTAATTGCGGACGGCGCAGGTATCGGGGTAGAAGTCGCGGAATCCGGGGAGCGGAATGAATTTTTCCATGTGGGGGGCGTGAGTCAGGGGGAGTGGAGTGCAGGGGTGGCCATGCCGCAAGCGTGGTGCCCTGATTTCCGGTGGAGCGTGTGGAGTGGCGGTGCGAGAGGGATGGGATGTCAGAGTCACTATCCCTGCTTGGTCATGCGAGTCGGCTTCCGGCGAGTCCGGAGGAAGCCGTCCTTGAGTGTTTTCCGAACCGTCATGGGCAGCGCGACTACTGGATTCATCTGGATTATCCGGAGTTCAGTTCCCTGTGTCCGGTGACGGGTCAGCCTGATTCGGCGCGGCTGAGGATCTGCTATGTTCCTGCGGGGAAGTGTCTGGAGACGAAGTCGCTCAAGTACTATCTGGCGTCGTGGCGGAGCACAGCGGAGTTCAATGAAGACGTGGTGAACCGGATTCTGGATGACCTTGTGAAGGCGTGTGGGCCGAAGCGGATGGTGGTGCGGGGGGATTTTGCTGCGCGCGGGGGGATCCGGCTGACGTGTCAGGCCAGTGAGCCTGCGGGGTCCGTGGAGAATCCGTTTGGTTTATGAGACGGGTGCCGCGGGCTTTCCGTGATTGTCGGTTGGCTGGTCGTCTGCGCTTGGAGGCGTGGTGAGCCATGGCATGGGGATATCCGGGTAGAGCGAGCGGAGGAGGCTGGCGGTGGCGGCGGTGAGGGTACTGTTGATTTCCGGGGTGAGGGAATCCGGTGTGGTGTCCGGGTCGGCGGCCTTTTTCCATGTGGATTCGAGGGCGCTGCGGTGGTGCTGGAGTTCGGCACGGGCGGCGGGGGGCCAGTGGGGTGGGTGTTCGGCGTCCTGCCATGAACCGCGGCCGCGGCCGAAGTGGGCGACGGCGAGGTAGGTGACGAGTGCGATTTCAGCCTGGGCGATGAAGTGTTCGAGGGTCCAGCGGACCGAGTGGTCGTCGCTGCGGGTGAGGTTGAGACCTTTGGCGAGGAGCCATGCGCCGGTGCCGCCTGCGAAGAAGCCGATCACGGTGCCTCCGCCGAAGGTCATGCCACCGGTTTTGAGGTCGGCGACGAGACCGCCGGCTGCTCCGGTAAGGGCGGCACCGACGGCGGTCCAGACTGATTCGCTGACGTGGCTGGGGACGCCGAAGTCGGTGGCTCCGGCGGTGATGGCTGAGCGGGCGGTGTGGCCGGTGAGGCCGTGGAGGGCGATGAGGGTATCGACGCTCAGCATGGAGCGGGTGGCGAGGCGGCGGCTGAGTTCCTCGCGGGCGAGGGTCATTTCCTCCTGGAGGGGGGCGCGGCCGATTCCGATTTTCTGGTAGAGTTTCTCGCGGCTGACGGTAATGCGGTCGGTGGCGGCGCAGGCCAGCTGGGAGGCGAGGGTGGTCATGCTCCGGTGGAAGGTATTGATGCCTTCCTTGAGCCATGCGTGGCGGAGGCTGGAGAACGCGGGCTGTTTCGATTCCGGGAGGAGTGGGGCGACGGCGTCCATGAGTTCACCTTCCTGGACCCAGCAGCGGGCGAAGGCGTCGAGAGAGAGGACTGAGCGGACGATGGGGAAGCGGGCGAGGTGGCTTTGCCATGCCAGTTCTTCGGTGGCTTCGGCACCTGGGGGTCTGGGTGGGCCTGTCTGGTTGAGGAGGAGGATGACGGGGCGGCCGATCCATGTGAGGATTTCCATTTCCATGTCGACGTAGCCGGTGGCCTGCGGGTTTTCGCCGGCGTTGACGAGGTAGAGGACGACATCGGCTTCCGACTGGACATTCTGGACGGCCTGCTGGCTGCACCAGAGGGCGCGGTCGCGGAAGCGGTCCCAGATTTCGGAGAGGAACCAGCCGAGGGGGCGGTCGGCTGAGCGGAGGCGTTTGAGGAGTTTGGGAGTGCTGCCGAAGCCGGGGGTATCCCAGAGGATGAGGCGGTGGGGGCCTGCTTCGATGAGGGGGTAGGCGGTGGCGACATCCGTGACGTGTTCCTGGTCCGCGGCATCGCCGACGTCGCGGCGGAGGAGAGTGCGGGCGAGCGTGGTTTTGCCCACATTGGTGTGGGAGATCAGGCTCAGGGTGATGGTGTCGGCGGAGGGCACGGGGAGTGGGAAAAGAGTGAATGCACAGGGGTGAGGGGGCTGCAATGCCGCAGCGGCGAGGTGTCAGGAACGGAAAAGGGGTGCCCTTGTGATGGGGCACCCCTTCCGGTGTGGCGATTGGGGAATCGATGCGGGCTGGTCAGTTCAGGCGGGCGCGGAAGAAGAGGCGGCCTGGTTCAGCGCCTGGGGAGACCGTGCCAGTCCATGTGGTGGTGGTGCTGTTGGCGGTGACGGCTGGGTCGTTGACCGTCCATGGTCCGGCGGGGGTGGTGGCGGATTCGATGGTGTAGGAAGCGCCGGGGATGGACGTGAACGTGAGGGAGAACTGGTTGCCGGAGAGGCTGTAGTTCAGGACGTTCATGGTGGTGTCGACGAGGGCGAGGCCATTGGTATCCGGGACCGTGGTGGCGGCCGCCTTGCTGATGAGGCGGATGATGCGGGCATCGGCGACGGAGGGGGTGGCGAACGCTTCGAAGTACGAACCTCCGTTGCCTTCGAACCACTGGATACGCACTGGGTATTCGCCTGCCTCGAGGGTGACTTCACCGGTGGTGCGGGTATTGCCGCCGCCGGCGTTCAGTTCGATGCGGGCGTTTTCCGCGCCATTGCTGGCTGTGGTGATGGTGGCGGTGGCGAGGGCATTGGCGATGATGCGGGTGAACTGCGGCTGAATTCCGGCTGGGGAGTGAGGAATTCGAAGTAGCCGCCGTCGTCGCCCTGCCATCCGACGTTGTAGGTACCGGAGACCGGGACGATGAGAGTCCCTTCGAAGCGGCTGACGTAGTAATTGTCGTCGACGTTGGCGACATCGTTGGGGTTCGGGTAATCGTTCGGGAAGAGGCCGGTGCCGCTGGCGGTGTCGCGCAGATTGATCATGTCGCGGTTGACCAGCGTGGTGAGGGGCTGGGTAGCGAGCCAGTTATCGGTCTGGGCGGCGGTGATGCCCCATCCGGCGGGAGCGGTGGTGGTGTAGGGGATGGTCTGGACGACGCTGAAGCCCGGGTCCTTGACGGTGATGATGCCCAGCGGGTTGGGACCGGCCTTGTAGCCGACGAGGCGCCATGCGTCGGCGGCATTGATATTGACCCCGCCGTTATTGGCGGTGGCTCCGGCGGCGTATTCGCCCGTGCCGAGTTGGTTGCCAGGGATGGCGAAGACTTCCGCCATGAATTCGCGGCTGCGGTCGAACGAGAGGAATTCGATGGGATGGACGCCGGCCGGGAGGAAGATGAGGCTGCGGGTGATGTTATCGGTGAGGGCGGTCGATCCGGCGGTCCATGCCAGCAGGGTGGGGTCGGCGGGGTCGATGCCGCCGACGCCGTTGCGTCCGAGCCATGGATTGCGTCCGATGCGGAGGGCGAAGCCGTCCGAGCAGCGGACTCCGAAGGTGTAGATGCCCGAGGTGGGGACGAAGAGGGAGCCGCGGGCGTGCATGGCGACGTCGTCATCGTTGGTGAATTCGAGGTCGCCTGGGAGGGGTTGGTCGCCGCCGAAGAGGCCTGCGGTGCCTGGGTTGGACGGGTCCGAGAAGTTGAGGACTCTGGTGGATCCGTAGATGCTTTCGCCCAGTCCGCTGCTGAGGGCGGCGACGGCATCCTGGAGGGTA
The DNA here is from genome assembly GCA_964605435.1 of uncultured Akkermansia sp. Taxonomy (GTDB): domain Bacteria; phylum Verrucomicrobiota; class Verrucomicrobiia; order Verrucomicrobiales; family V1-33; genus V1-33. The sequence continues at coordinate 522 of CAZSDE010000135.1, read as the reverse complement.
TTGAGGGTGAGCCCTGAGAAGCGGAGGTAGCGGATGTTCCATGCGCCGTTGCCTGCGGTGGGGGCTCCGGGGATGCTGGAGGGGACGAGGGGGAGCAGTTCTGTGGTATCGCCCATGAGTTTCCATGTACCGGTGTCGTTGTCCGCGAGGTGGACGCCGGGGGCGAAGTAGAGTTCTGCGGCGGCTCCGCCAGTACCTTCGTAATGGAGGACCTGGACTTCGTAGTTGCCGGGGGCGGGGAACCATGCGGCGGCGCGGATGTTGCTGTCGCCCGAGCCGATGAACCAGTACATGACCGAGTCGTCATTGGCGTCGATGTGGCCCTGGGCGGTGGTGCCCCAGACGCGGCCGCGCCATTTTGCTCCGTTGCGGAGGCGGATGGCGATGGAGTCGTCGGCGTGGGCACCGATGGTGTAGATACCGGCCGCTGGGATGTTGAGAAGGGTGCGGCCTCCCCAGACGAAATTATTGTCGTCTGCGGTGGTGTCGCCTGGCTGGGGGAGATCGGCGGTGAAGAGACCG
>CAZSDE010000134.1:0-8296 GCA_964605435.1 uncultured Akkermansia sp. | reverse complement strand
GGTCGGCCGGGACAAGGCAGCGGAGGACTTTGTCGGCCGCAAGGCCGGCCGAGGGCTCAACCGGGAGAAGGCCAAGGAAGTACTCAGCCGCCGCAGCAATGCGGCAGCCAAGGCCGAGCGGTTCTTCCGTCAGACCGAACAGACGAAGGAATGGGCCGAGAACAATTACTACCATCTTCTCATCGCTCAGCAGAACGCCGGATTGGTCCCGCCGAACCGCTTCTGGGCCGACTACGCGGCATGGGACGGCAAGCAGCCGTTTGTCTCGGCGCACCTTGCCGATGCCGCGGGCACGTTTTCCGAAATGATCCTCGCTCTCGCGGTGCTGGATCTCCCGTTTCCGTCGGAGGCCAAGCCGGGCAAAGTCGAGCGCAAGGAGAATGCAGTGACCCTCACCCCGGCTGGCAAGGGCATCCTCTTCCATCAGGAAATCCGGGCTGCCGAAGCCGACAACGACGGAGCGAAGCTGCTCGTGAGCCAGAACTTCTACCGCCATGGCGACCGCTTCATCGAGCAGGCCGGGGAGAAACTCGACAAGTTCGTGACCGGAGAATTTCTCACGGGCGTGGTCTACGGATGCCAGGTGGTCGTCACCAATCCGTCATCATCAGTGCAGAAACTGGATCTGCTCTTCCAGATCCCGAAGGGTGCGGTGCCGGTGCTCCAGACGCAGATGACACGAAGTGTGCCCATCGTGCTCGAGCCCTATCATACGGGCACGTTTGATTTCCACTTCTATTTCCCGGTCCCCGGCAAGTTCCCGCATTACCCAGTGCATCTGAGCCGGAACTTCCGCACCGCAGCGAGCGCCGAACCATTCACCTTCAATGCCGTCGACCGTCTCACCACCGCCGACAAGGCATCGTGGGAATATGTCAGTCAGAATGCCGAACCGGCCGAAGTGCTCGCCTTCCTGCGAGAACACAATCTCAATACGCTCAATCTCGACCTCATGCTGTGGCGCATGCAGAATGTGGACTTTGCACGGGAAGCGCTGGCCCTGCTGCGGAGCCGTCACGTCTGGCATGCCGGGGCCGCCAGCTATGCACTGCTGCACAATCTTCCCGAAGGCGTGAGCGACTACCTGATGCACCTCGATGGATTCCTCGCGGAGTGCGGGCCCGTGCTCGATAGCCCGGCGGTGCGCATCGATCCAGTCGAGCGCCGCACCTATCAGCATCTTGAATACAGCCCGCTCATCAATGCGAGAGCGCACACCCTCGGCGCTTCCAGGGTCATTCTGAATGACAAGCTGCGGGGTCAGTTCGATGCCTTCTGCCGCTTGCTTTCGTGCCGTCCTGCCCTCGGCGACGAAGACCATCTCGCCGCTGCCTACTACCTCGCTCTCCAGGACCGCACGGAGGAAGCCATCGCCCGCTTCAGCCGCGTCGATCAGTCAAAGGTCGCCGAGAAGCTCCAGTACGACTACCTGAAGGCATGGCTGGCGCTCTCGCAGGAAGACACGGCAACCGCCCGCACCATTGCGACCGCTCACTCCAATCATCCCGTGGACCGCTGGCGCACGAAATTCACCGAACTGGCGTCGCAGCTGGATGAAATCGAGGGCCGCCAGCCGGCTGTGGCACCCGACGACGACCGCGACGCCAGCCAGGACCGCCTGGCCGCCAAGGAACCCGCCCTCGCCCTCAAGCTCGAAAACCGGGCGGTCTCGCTGAACACGCGCAATCTCACCGAGGTGACCGTGAATTACTACCCGATGGATCTGGAGTTTCTTTTCAGCGCCAATCCGTTCGTGACACAGGACACGAGCCGCTTCCGGATGATCCGTCCGAACCGGAGCGACCGCGTCGCCATTCCCGCGGGCGGTCAGCATGCTTTTGCGCTGCCGGAGGAATTCCGCAGTGCCAACGTGCTCGTCGAGGTGAGCGGCGGAGGCATCACGCGATCGGAGGCGGCCTACGCCAACGAACTCGAGGTCCAGTTGAGCGAGGGCTTCGGGCGTCTCGAAGTCCGTCATGCAGGCGACCGCAAGCCGCTCGCGAAGGTCTATGTGAAGGTCTTCGCTGAGGTCAACGGTGTCCCCGTCTTCTACAAGGACGGCTATACCGACCTGCGTGGAAAATTCGACTACGCCAGCCTCAGCACCGGTGATCTTGATGGGGCCTCGCGCTTCTCGATTCTCATTCTCAGTGATCAGCATGGGGCCACCGTGCTGGAAGCCCAGCCGCCGGCGCGCTGAGCCACGCCGCTCTGGCGGAACCGGGCAATCTGTTCCATGATGCCCGCATGCCGGAGACTCCTCAGCCCCATGCCCTCACCGCCGCAGAAACGGCGGTCAGGCTGGGAGTGGATCCAGCCGCGGGGCTGACGGCCAGGGAAGCGGCGGCGAGGCTGGCTGCACATGGTGCGAATGTGCTGCCCGAGGCTGAGCGACGTCCGCTCTGGCTGACGTTGCTGCGGCAGTTTGCCAGTCCCCTCATCTATCTTCTGCTGGCGGCCGCCGTGATCGCCTTTGCGATGGGGCACGCGGGCGACGGCGCGGTCATTCTGGTGGTCCTGTCCATCAATGCTGTGGTGGGGGCCATTCAGGAAGGCCGTGCGGAACGTTCGATGGAGGCGCTGCGGAAGCTGTCGGTACTGAAGGTGCGCTGTCTGCGTGGCGGGAGCGAAGAGATGCTCGAAGCGAGCGCCCTGGTGCCGGGAGATGTGCTCCTTCTTGCTGCGGGCGATGCGGTCGGTGCCGACGCAAGGATTGTCGAAGCCGCCTTTCTCGAAGCGGCGGAATCAGCGCTCACCGGCGAATCACTTCCGGTCATCAAGAATGCCGAGCCAGTCCCGGAAGATACCCCGCTGGCCGATCGTCATGGCATGCTGTACGCTGGAACTCATGTTTCCGCAGGCCGCGGTCGCGCCATCGTGACCGCCACGGGAATGCATTCTGAAGTCGGCCGCATTGCCGGTCTCACCGCTTCCTCGCAGGAACCGGTCACCCCACTGGAACAGCGCATCCAGTCCTTCGGGCAATGGCTAGCCGCGGCTGCGGTCGTTCTTTTCGGCGTCGTCATTGCGATCGGTCTGCTGCGTGGTCTGCCGTTTCTCGAAATCCTCATGGTGGGCATCAGTCAGATGGTCAGCATGGTGCCGGAAGGATTGCCGGTGGCCATGACGATTGCCCTGGCAGTGGGCATGCAGCGGATGGCCCGCGAAGGAGCCGTGATCCGGCGCCTCTCGGCTGTGGAAACGCTCGGTTCGGTCAATGTGATCTGTTCCGACAAGACGGGGACGCTGACGCGCAATGAGATGACAGTGACGGCGCTCTGGCTGGCCGGGGGACGGAGGATTGGCATTACCGGGAGTGGCTATGTGCCCGAGGGAAGTCTCCTTGAGACAGGTGATCCAGCGAACCTTGCCGATGCAGCCCTGCGGCAGATGCTGGAAGCGATGGTGCTGTGCAATGACGCGCAGCTGGTGCCGCCGGATGGTGTGGACCCGCGCTGGCGTGCGCTGGGTGATCCGACCGAGGCTGCTTTGCTGACAGCCGCATGGAAGGCAGGCATCGATCCACAGGAATTGCGCCGTGCCCATCCGCGCACGGGGGAAATCCCGTTCGATGCCGCCGCGCGCCTCATGGCGACGCAGCATGGACATCCGGCGCGGCTTGTCATCAAGGGTGCGCCGGAACAGGTACTCGCCCTCTGTGGCTTCATCCGGTCGGAAGGCGCAGCCGCGCTTCCCCTGACTGATGCCGCGCGCGCCGATGCCATGGCGGCGGCTGATGCGCTCGGTGCCGAGGCACTCCGGGTGCTCGCCGTGGCGGAATGCCATGGGGTTTCCCTTGATGAAGAAAAGGGTTTCTCTGCTCTCGACGGGCACCCGGTTTTCCTTGGCCTGGCCGGACAGATGGATCCACCGAGGGAGGAAGCAGCGGCCGCTGTGGCGGAATGCCGCCGGGCCGGCATCCGCGTGGTCATGGTGACTGGCGATCACAAAGGCACTGGACTCGCCATTGCCCGGGCTCTTGGCATCGCTGGCCCGGACGACCGAGCCATGGATGGACGGGAACTCGAGGCCATGCCTGAGGCCGATCTCCGCGCAGCCCTTGAACAAATTCCGGTTTTTGCGCGGGTCCACCCCGCTCAGAAACTCCGCATCATTGAAGCATGGCAGTCACGCGGCGGGGTCGTGGCCATGACCGGCGACGGCGTCAATGATGCTCCCGCGCTGGCACGGGCCGATGCCGGAGTCGCCATGGGCATCACGGGCACGGACGTGGCCAAGAACGCGGCAGGCATTGTGATTTCAGATGACAATTTTGCGACCATCGTGCGCGCCGTCGCCGGCGGACGCCTCGTCTATGGCAATCTGCAGAAAGTGATTCTCTTCCTGTTCACGACATCGATTGATGAAGTGGTCATTCTGCTGGCTGCGCTCATGGCTGGGTTGCCGCTGCCGCTCGTGGCGGTGCAGATCCTGTGGATCAATCTGGTGACCGAAGGGGTGCTGACGGTGAATCTGGTGATGGAGCGGAGTCATGGACGCGAGATGCGGCGGCCTCCGGTGCCGCGCGGCGAAGCTCTGGTCACTCCGATGATGCTGCGGAGGATGCTGATCATGGCGGCGGCTTCCGTGGCTTCCGTGTTCGGTTACTTCCTGTGGCGTCTCGGCACCGGCGTTCCCATCGAGCAGGTCCGCAGCGAAACCTTCACGGTGCTGGCAGTCACGCAGTGGTTCAATGTACTCAACTGCCGGAGCGAAACCGATTCCGTCTTCAGCCGTGGCTTTCTGCGGAACCGCTGGCTCGTGGGCGGATTGGTGGCGGGCAATCTCCTGCACTTTCTGGTGATCTACGCCGAGCCCATGAACCGGCTGTTTCACACCCGTCCCATCGATGCATTCCATTTTGTGCTCATCGGGGCAGTGGCGAGCCTTGTGCTCTGGGTCGAGGAAATCCGCAAATGGTGGGTGCGCCGCGCTTGAGGATCACGGCAAGATGGCATCGTGAGCCAGCGTATTCTGCGCATCCATGAAGGCTGTCTTCCGCTCCCTGCTTCCCGTTACGGCGATCCTGTGCAGCGGCGTGCCGTCGCGCTCGGCTGATTTTGAAAAGGACATCCGGCCGGTGCTGGAGGCGCGCTGTTTCGATTGTCATGGCGAGGACAAGCAGAAGAACGGTCTGCGCCTCGATACGGTGCATGGGATTCTCAAGGGAAGTGATTCCGGAGAACCGCTCTACCTGCGCGGCAGCAGTGCCGACAGTCTCATTGTCCGCATGGTGACATCGGATGACCCGAAGCACATGATGCCCCCGAAGGGTGAGCGTCTCGCTCCCGAACAGGTGGCGGCCCTCCGTGCGTGGATTGATGCCGGCGCTCCCCTGCCAGGCGAAAAGGAAGCGGCGGCCTCGCTCCAGCTGAAGACCGATCACTGGTCCTTTCAGCCCGTGCGGCGGCCCATGCCTCGAATCGTTCCCGGTGTCCAGGCCCGCACGGAAATCGATCTTTTTCTGCTCGCGGCCCTGCGGGACAAAGGACTGGCGCCCTCTGGCGAAGCCGACCGGAGGACACTCGTGAGGAGGTTGTATCTGGTGATGCATGGGATGCCGCCGACTCCGGAACAGACCGAAGCTTTTGTCACCGACGGCCGGCCGGATGCGTGGGAACAACTCGTAAAGGAGGTGCTGGCGAGTCCTCGCCGCGGCGAGCGCTGGGCGCGTCACTGGATGGATGTGGTGCGCTACGCGGACACCAATGGGTTCGAGACGAACCGTGAACGCAAGACTGCCTATCATTACCGCGACTGGCTCATCCGCGCCTTCAACGAAGATATGCCGTACGATCAGTTCGTGCGGGCGCAGCTGGCCGGCGACGCCATGGGGTCCGATGCCGCCACCGGGTTTCTGGTGGCCGGAGCCTATGATATCGTGAAGTCGCCCGACCCGAATCTTTCGCTCATGCAGCGGCAGGAAGAACTGGCGGATATGGTCAATACGGCGGGAACTGCCTTCATGGGCCTGACGATGGGCTGTGCCCGCTGCCACAATCATAAGTTCGATCCAATTCTGCAGAAGGATTACTATGCGATGCAGGCGGTCTTTGCGGGAGTGAATCATGGCGAGCGTCCCATCCGGCAGACCCTCAGTCCCGCTCAGGAGAAGGAGCTCGCCAGCCTGCGCACGATGCAGGCCAGCCTGCAGTCGGAACTTGCGGCCCTGCGCAGGCTGGCGGATCAGCCTGTGGCGACCGCGCAGGGACTGCGGCGTCCGTCGGTTAATCCGCGCGAGAACGAAGAAGTCTTTGCGCCGGTCGAAGCCGAGCGGGTGAGGTTCACGATCAATGCCTGCACGGGATCGCAGCCCTGCCTCGACGAACTGGAAATCTACGATACGGCGGGCCGCAATGTGGCGCTCGCGGCGGGTGGCGCGAAGGCTACGGCCTCGGGTTCGCTGGCTGGGTACCCGATCCATAAGCTCGAGCACATCAATGATGGCGTGGTGGGGAATGACCATAGCTGGATCAGCGACACCGAAGGCACCGGCTGGGTCGAGATCACCTTGCCCGCGCGTGCCACCATCCGCCGCATTGTCTGGGGCCGCGACCGCCATGGACGCTTTGCCGACCGCACGGCGACCGATTACCGGATCGAGGCCTCCGTGGGAACCGATGCCGGGACGCTGCTGGCGTCGTCGGCGGACCGCGAGCCGCTCAAGGGACAGGAAGCGCCCGATGCCTGGCTGCAGAGGCTCGCTGCGGAAGATGCCGCGAAGGCGCGTGATCTGCTGAGCCGGCAGCAGCAGACCGATCAGGCCATCGCTGCCCTCAGTGGTGGACAGTCGGCATGGATTGGCACCTTCCAGCAGCCACCGAAGACGCATCGGCTCTATCGCGGCGAACCCATGCAGCCCCGTGAAGTGGTGGCACCTGATATTCTTTCCGTGATGGGATCGCTCCAGCTTCCTGTGGACACGCCGGAACAGGAACGCCGCACGAAATTCGCCGCATGGATCACCGATCCGAAGCATCCACTCACGGCCAGAGTCATGGTGAACCGGATCTGGCACTACATCTTCGGTACCGGCCTCGTGAATACGCCGAGCGATTTCGGAGTCAATGGTGCCCGGCCCTCGCATCCGGAATTGCTCGACTGGCTGGCTGACGAGTTTGTGCGGAGTGGATGGTCCGTGAAGCACGTGCAGGGACTCATTCTGCAGAGTGATGCCTTCCGGCGGGATTCGGCACCGCGTCCGGATGCCCTCCAGGTTGATGGGGATGCAGTCTATCTCTGGAGATTTCCGCCCCGGCGGCTGGAAGCGGAAGCCATCCGCGATGCCATGCTGACAGTCTCGGGTTCACTGGATCTCACGCAGCAGGGTGGCCCGGGATTCTACCTCATGGATGTCGTCGAGGAGAACGTCATGCACTACTTCGCCAAGGAGAAGTTCACACCCGCGGAATTCCGCCGCATGGTCTATCAGTTCCGCATCAGGCAGACCACGGACAGTGTCTTCAGTTCCTTTGATTGTCCAGATGGAGGACAAGTCATGCCGAAGCGCAGCCGCAGCAATACGCCGCTGCAGGCACTCAATCTGTTCAACAGTTCCTTTGTGCTGCAGCAATCCGATCTGCTGGCGGAACGACTGCGCAAGGAGGCGGGGAACGATCCCGCGGCCCAGATGGAGCGGGCCTTCCGGCTCTTCTTCAACCGGCCACCCGACGACTGGGAACGCAGTCAGTCGGTCGCCATGATTGCAAAAGAGGGCCTCGTTTCCTTCTGCCGTGCCCTCTACAATGCCAGCGAATTCCTCTTTGTCTTCTGAGACCGTGCCGTTGGTGCGAAGCGGACGCCAGGCGGTGGTCTGGGCGGTCCTGCTGAGTCTGGCGGTCTTTGCGGGGTCGGCGTGGCTCCGCGGCGGGATCGGGGCGACGCCATACGAGACGAACGATTCCGCTGGGCGGACCATGGGATTCAATGACGTGTTCTCTGCGGAGCACTACGGGATCATTCTGCGGAATGCGTCGCTGCGGGCCGCGTGGGAACAACTGGGGGACGACGCGCCATGGGCCCCGCTGTGGCATCTGCTGCTGCTGCTGGCGCATGGGGTTCTGCTTTGGATGCTCAGCCGATGCGGTGCCCGTCCGATCCGGCTCTTTCTCGTCGCGCAGCCAGTACTGTTTTTCCTGGGGCTGCTTGGATTGATCGTTGTGCCCATGAGCCTGGCTGATCTGCTGTGGTTCCGGGCTGCCGACCGCGAGAGCTTCATCGATATTCCCTATATCGCAGTCATGTCGGAGGGGATGTGGCTCACGGTTTGTGCATTTGCGTGGTTCCGGCTGCGGAA
>CAZSDE010000133.1:0-8303 GCA_964605435.1 uncultured Akkermansia sp. | reverse complement strand
GCCGCCGCCGGCGAACCACATGGTGAAGGCGTCGATGTGGTGGTTGCGGCCGGTGGATTCGCGGACTTCGCCCATGGGAGTGCGGCCGAATTCGCCGCCCCAGATGACGATGGTATCGTCGAGGAGACCGCGCTGGGCGAGGTCAGTGACGAGGGCGGCGCAGGCCTTGTCGATGTCGGCGCATTTGGCAGGGAGGTGCTGCTGGAGGTTTTCGGTGGGGCCGCCGTGGTGGTCCCAATTGGTGTCGTAGAGCTGAACGAAGCGGACGCCGCGTTCGACGAGGCGGCGGGCGAGGAGGCAATTGCGGGCGAACGAACTTTCCTTCTGTTCGCGGATGCCGTAGAGGTCGAGGGTGGCTTGGGATTCTGCGGAGAGGTCCATCAGTTCCGGGGCACTGGTCTGCATGCGGTAGGCCATTTCGAGGGCCTTGATGCGGGTGGAGATTTCGTCATCGCCGGTTTCGTCGAGGTGGATCTGGTTGAGTTGGCGGACCGAGTTGACGAGTTGGGCTTGTGCGTCTGGGGAGATGCCGTCCGGGGTGGAGAGGCTGACGATGGGGTCGCCTTTGCTGCGGAGGGGGACGCCCTGGAAGGACGAGGGGAGGACGCCGCTGGTCCAGAGCGAGGCACCGCCGCGTGGGCCGCGCGGGCCGCTTTGGAGGACGACGAAGCCCGGGAGGTCATCGCAGGTGCTGCCGAGACCGTAGGTGATCCATGCGCCCATGCTGGGGCGGCCGAAGAGGCCGCTGCCCGTATTCATGAAGAGTTTCGCCGGGGCGTGATTGAAGAGGTCGGTCTGGCAGGTGCGGACGATGGTGAGTTGGTCGACGATTTTTGCGGTGTGTGGGAGGTAGGAACTGACCCATGCACCCGACTGGCCGTGCTGCTGGAATGACGGGATGGGGGCGAGGAGGTCCGTGCGGTGACTGGAGTTCATGAAGGCGAAGCGTTTGCCTTCGGTGAAGCTGGCAGGGATGGGCTGGCCGTTGCGGCGGACGAGTTCCGGTTTGTGGTCGAACGTTTCCAGCTGGGAGGGTCCGCCTGCCATGAAGAGGAAGATGACGTTTTTGGCGCGGGGCTGGTGGTGTGGGGTGGTGGTGGCCGGGGGGCTGGAGGCGTGAGCGGTGAGCTGGGAGAGAGCGATGGAGCCGAGGCCGACGGCGCATTGCTGGAAGAGGTGCCGTCTGGTGATGAGGAGAGGGTCCGCAGTCATGGGGAGGTGGGTCATTCGCGGGTGATGGTTTCGTCCATGTTGAGGAGGGTGCGGGCGGCCGTGAAGGGATCGAGCGGAGTGAGGATGGCGAGTTCAGCGTCCGAGGGGCTACGGGCGGTGCAGCGGAGGAAGGCCTCCGTGATTCCGCTGGTGCGGATGATGGCGGCGAGGGCTTGGGCGCATTCGACGAACGAGGCATCGTTCATGAGCGTAAGGGCCTGGAGGGGAGTGTTGCTGCGGAGGCGGCGGGTGCAGGTGGTGAAGCCATCCGGGGCGTCGAAGACGGCGAGAGAAGGCGGGGGCGTGGCGCGGAAGAGGAACGTGTAGAGCCCGCGGCGGTAGCGGTCCGGTTCTGTGCTGACTGGCCATGGGTGGCGCGACTGACCGAGGTTCATGACACCGTCCGGGATCGGTGGGTAGACCGGAGGGCCGCCGATGGTGCGGTGGAGGAGACCACTGGCTGAGAGGGCGTGATCGCGCACCAGTTCTGCGTCGAGCCGGAGGCGCAACTGGCGGGCGAACGAGGCATTGAGGGGGTCGCGTTCGCGTTGCTGGGGTGAGGTGTGGGAAGACTGGCGGTAGGCGTGGGACGACACGATGAGGCGGAGGACGTGGCGGAAGCTCCAGTGATGGCCGGTGAATTGCGTGGCGAGGAAATCGAGCAGTTCCGGGTGGGAGGGTGGAGAGCCCTGGGTGCCGAAATCGTTGTCCGATTCCACGAGGCCGCGGCCGAAGCAGGCGATCCAGATGCGGTTGGCGATGACGCGGGCTGTGAGGGGATTGGCTGAGCTGACGATCCAGCGGGCGAGGTCGAGTCGGTCCGGGGAAGGGCCTCTGGGTTCGAGTGGCGGGAGAATTCCCGGGGTGCCGGGTGAGACAGCGGGGCCGGGCCTTGTGAAATCGCCTTTGATGAGGATGTGAGTGGGGCGTGGCTGGGAACGTTCCGCGAGGACCATGGTGGTGGGAATGCGGCTGAGTTCCGTTTCGATTTCCGCGCGGCGGCGGAGGCCAGTGGTGGTGGGGCCGTCCGGCTGGGCGGTGGCGGCGAGGGATTGCCAGTGCTGGGGGGAGCGATCGGCGGCGGGCGTCCGGAGTGCTTTGCGGACAGGATCCGGGAGCTGGCGGCGGCCTGGGTCGTCGAGTGACTGTTCCCATCGGGTGATCGCGCTCATTTCCTCGGGAGAAGGCTTCGCTTGCCTTGCCGGGAGGCGTTTCAGTTCCGTTTCGAGTGAGGGGATATGGGAATTGGTGCCGTGGACTCTGAGGGTGGGTTCGTCCTGCTGATTGAAGAAGGCGAAGAGCTGGTAGAATTCCTGCTGCGGGATGGGATCGAACTTATGGTCGTGGCATTGGGCGCAGCCGACCGAGAGGCCTAGCCAGACGGTGCCGGTGGTGGCGACGCGGTCGAAGACACTGTCGATGCGGAACTGTTCGGGGTCGATGCCGCCTTCCTGATTGATCTGGGTATTGCGGTGGAAGCCGGTGGCGATGCGCTGGTTTTCCGTGGCACCGGGCAGGAGGTCGCCGGCGAGTTGTTCGATGGTGAACTGGTCGAACGGGAGGTCCTTGTTGAAGGCCGCGACGACCCAGTCGCGGTACGGCCAGATCTGGCGTGGGCCGTCGATGGAATAGCCATGACTGTCTGCGTAGCGTGCCTGATCGAGCCACCAGCGGGCCCAGCGTTCGCCGAAGTGCGGGCTGGCGAAGAGGCGGTCCGTGAGGGCCTGCCATGCGCTATCCGGGTTTGCCTGCCATGCTGCTGTGAAGTCGCGCACTTCTTCCGGAGACGGCGGGAGACCGGTGAGGTCGAGCGAGAGGCGGCGGATGAGTGTGGCGGGAGGGGCCAGGGGAGCCGGGGAGAGGCCTGCCTTCTGGATGCCTTGGGTGAGCAAGTGGTCGATGGGGTGGCCTGCTTCCGGCGGGACGGGAGGGGATTGGGGTGGTGAGAAGGCCCAGTGGGGTTCGTAGGCGGCGCCCCCGGCGATCCATGTGCGGATCATTTCCTTCTGCTGCGGGGAAAGCGGGGGGCGGTGAGCTTCCGGGGGTGGCATGACCTCGTCCGGGTCGTCCGAGAGGATGCGGAGCCATGCGGCCGACTGTTCCGGTTGGCCTGGGGTGATGGCGGGGAGCGGATCGCGTGGGGCCGTGGCTCCTTCCGGGGTATCGAGGCGGAGGTCCGCCTTGCGGTGTTTGGCATCGAAGCCGTGGCAGGAGAGGCATTGTTCCGCGAGGATGGGGCGGATGTCGCGGTTGAAGCGGACCGCCTCCGGGGCGGCGGCGGCAACGGTAAGGGTGATCTGCAGGACAAAGGCCGGGCGGAACATGGTCCATGCTGTAGTGGGCTGCGGGAGATTTGCCAAGTCCGGTTGGGCGGTGGAAACGCGGGACGTGGAAGCGTCCGGAAAACTGATTGCCCCGGGCATTCTGATTTCCTATGACCGCGGGATGAATCTGCTGGCGAATGCTGCCTCCCCCCTTTGGCCCTTTGTGGTTCTGATTGTCTGTGTCGGATTTGTGATTGTGGCGATTTCCCGGCTGCGGCTGCATCCGTTTCTGGCGCTGATCCTTGCGGCGCTCCTTGCTGGGGTGATGGCGTCGTCACTGCCGGCTGATCCGAAGAATCCGGCCAAGGGGAAGCTGCTGCGGGCCGTGGAATTATGCACCGAGGAATTCGGGACTACGGCTGGGAAGCTGTCGATTGTGGTGGGAATGGCCACGCTGATCGGGATGTGCATGATGCAGAGCGGGGCGGCTGACAAGGTGGTGCGGCGGTTTCTGGCGATCACGGGAGAGGGTCGGGCCGGGCTGGCCCTGCTGGCGGCTACCTATTTTCTGTCGATTCCGATTTTCTTTGATACGATGTTCATGCTGATGGTGCCGATTGCGATGGCGCTGGCGATGCGGACGGGCGGGAATTTTTCGCTGTACGTGCTGGCGATCTGCGGGGCTGGGGTGACGACACATTCGATGACCGTGCCGCATCCCGGGCCGCTCATGGTGGTGGAGAATCTGAAGCTCGACACGGGGATCTCGCTGTTTGCGGGGATTCTGGTGGGGATGATTCCGGTGGGGCTGGGATGGTTTGCCATGAAGCGGATTGCGGCGGCCAACGATGTGCCCATGCGGGAAACGCCGAATGCGCCGCTTTCCAGTCTGCGGGCACTGGTGGACCGGCCCGAGAGCGAGTTGCCGTCCTTTGCGGCGTCGATTGCGCCCGTGGTGCTGCCGATCCTGCTGATCAGCGGAGCGTCATTCTTCGAGATTGCGCGGCATGCCTTCGGGCAGGGCAAGGAATGGGCGCAGTTTGCCGGATCGGGCGGGGAAGAAGCCGGCTGGTTCCGTCAGGCGTACCATCTCTTCGAGTTCATCGGGAACAAGAACATTGCGCTGATGATTGGCGGGTTCCTGAGCATCCTGCTGCTGGTGCGGCAGAAGAAGCTTGGCATGGAGAAGGTCAGTGCGCTGATGGGGCCGCCGCTTGAGACGGCCGGGGTGATCATCATGATCACGGCGGCTGGCGGGGCCTTCGGTCTGATGCTGCGGAATGCGGGGGTGGGGGAAGCGATCCGGCATCTTGTGGCGGGGCGCAGTGTCGATCTGATTCTGCTCTCGTGGCTGGTGGCGCTGGTGCTGCGGATTGCGCAGGGCAGTGCTACCGTGGCGATGCAGACGACGTCGGCGATGATCTACCCACTGCTGGCGGCGGCGGCGCCTGCCTATTCTCCGATGTATGTCTTTCTGGCGATCGGGTTCGGGGCCTTTGGCTGTTCGTGGATGAACGACAGTGGATTCTGGGTGGTGTCGCGGCTCAGTGGTTTCAGCGAGCGGGAGACCCTGCGGACGTGGACCCTGCTGCTGACGGTGCTTTCCGTGATTGGTCTGGTGGCCACGAAGCTGCTGTCCGTGGTGCTGCCGTTCCATCCGTGAGCGGCGGCGCGGGCCGCGCGGAGGGAATGTTCAGGAGGCGAGCTGGACGCGGACTTCGGCGCGTTCGAAGTCGTAGGCTTCGAGGAGGGGCATGCGCCGGAAGCCACCGAGTTTGGCGAAGAGGCTGTCCGGAAAGACTTCGATGGCCGTGTTGAAGGCCGAGGCGGCGTCGTTGAAGTAGGAACGGGCGAGGGCGATGCGCTGTTCCGTTTCGATGAGCTGGGCCTGGAGCTGCTGGAACGAGTGGTGGGCGCGGAGGTCCGGGTAATTTTCCGCCAGGTGGACGATGTGGGAAGCGATGCCGTGGTAATTGGTGCCTGGATGGCCCGGGGGGGTGGCTTCCGACTGGGCGCGGAGCTGGGCGAGGGTCTCGAGGACTGACTGTTCGTGAGAGCGCATGCCTTCGACGATACTGACGAGGGGCGGGATGAGGTCGGCGCGGCGTTTCAGCTGGACCTCAAGCAGAGACCAGCCCTGGCGGACGCGGTTTCTGGTATCGACGAGGCTGTTGTAGATGAGAATTTTCCAGCTGAGGAGCCAGAGGGCAGCGTAGATGCCTGCGGCGGCAAAGCCCCAGAAGATGCCCTGTTCCGGGTCGCGTTCGATGAACGGAGCCCATCCGGCGATGCCTGCGGCGACGAGTCCGGCGAGGCCCCAGCCCGAGCGGGAGAAGCCGTAGCGGCTGAGGACTTCTTCCTCGGTTTCCGTGGTGAGGAGGTAGAGGGGGGCATGGGGAGCGGCGATGATTTCCGGGGCGACCATGTCCGAGCGTTCGCGTGCTTCACCGACTACATAGAGCTGGGTGTGGAGTGGAATGCCGGCTTCCACGAATGTCCGGGTCATGGTGGTATTGGCGATGGCCCCGCGTGGGCCGCGGCCGTAGTAGAGAGGGTGGGACGGTCCGCAGGTGACCTGAACGAAGCTGAGGGGGCGCACTTCGGCTCCGTCCGGGTTGATGCGGATGACACCGGAATCGTCCTTGAGGTAGAACGGGCCGGTTTCGCCGCCGCGGTCGACGGTGACGACACCGGTTTCGACGCGGGTTCTGCTGCGGAGTTGCCCCTGGTCGTCGCGGTAGGTTTCCTGGACGACGCGGCGCCAGTGTTCATCGACGCGCCATGAATAATGGACGCAGGGGTGTCCGGCGAGGTAGGACGTGTAGGGATGTTCCGATTCCGCCGAGCCCTTGAGTTCGACGAGGCCGATGAAGACGCCCTGGACGCTGGAAGTGGGCAGGGCCGTGAGGAGGCGGCGGCGCTTGTTGGCGCGGTGGCCGGCAAACAGGGCGGCGACCGCGAGAATCGCGGCACCGGCAGAAATCAGGAGAGGCCCATCGTCCATGGGGGCGCATCAAAGCACGTCCGGCGGGTTTGCCAATTGATGATGCTGAGGGATCCTGACATTCAGTGGCTGGCGGTGGCGGGCGGGATGAGGAGGTGAAGAAGCCCGATCTGGAAGAAGGCAGTGGATTCCGGATAGGCATCCCATGCGAGCCGGGGAAGGAGGCCCGGAGAGGCAGGGGCCGTGATGCGGTTATGGATCGAGCCGATTTCGCTGAGGAGCCGGGTCTGGAGGGCGTTGTGGCCAAGGAAAGTGGCGGTGATGGCGAGGGCGCGCTGGCGGGCGGCGCGGTGGTGGGTGGCGCGGCTGAGGAGGGCGAGAGCGTGAAGCCAGTGGCCACTGGCGTAGAGGTTGGCGTGGGCGGGTCCGGGGCCGTGCTGGAAGTTCATGCGGGAGCCGTTGCGGTCGCCGAAGAGAGCCGGGAAGGCGGCGGCGTCCGGTTCCGAGGCGGTGAGGTTCAGCCAGAGGTCGGCTCCCTTGCGGGCGGCGGCGAGCCATGCTGGCTGGCGGGGGTGCTGCGGGAACGAGAGGCAGCCTTGGGCGAGGGCGGCGATGTGGATGGCATTGACATTGGCGTAGTGGGTCCATGTGCCGTCCGGGGCCGATGTTTCCGCGAGAGCGTCGAGAGCCCTTGCGGTGAGGTCGGCGAGCCGCTGCGGAGCTGCGGCGGCTTCGAGGGTGATGGGGAAATCCGGGAAGGTGAGTGCGGCCGGGATCAGGCCGAGGGTGAGGTAGGCATGTTCGCCCGGGTGTTTCCAGAAGGGCAGTCCTGAGCTGGTGCGGGACGAGTAGCCATGGGCGAGCCCGTCGTGCAGGCAGAAGCGGAGAGCGAGGGCGATGGCCTGCTGGATGGCTGGGGCGAGTGCGTCGTGTGGATTGGCGTGGAGCATTTCGCCGAGGGCCCAGATGGCTCGGCCGTTGAAGACTCCGCCGTGGGCGAAGTCGCGGAATTCCGGGCGGCTGAACCAGCCTTTGCCTTCCGTGAGCCATTCACCGGATTCGAACATGCCGTAGCGGAAGGCTCCGGCGGTGTAGTGTTCGCGGCGGTCCTCGGCATCGGGGAGAGCAAAGTTTTCGGCCGACGTGTGCTGGGAAGCGAGGAGGTTGCGGATGACCTCGCGGAGCAGGCCGCTGCGGTGGTCCGGGACCGACGGTCTGGCCTTCTGCAGGAGGCAGTAGAGGACTGCAAGGTCCGCGGTGTCATTGGTGAACGTGTAAGGCCTGAAATTGTCAGGCTGGCGGTTCTGCGGGTTGCCGTCCCATGGGTGATTGTTGGTGGGATTGAACCAGCGGTTCCACACAGCCTGCCAGAAGCCGCGGCTGCGGCGGTGGCCGAGTGGAGTCGACCAGTCGCGGTCGCGGTGATCGAAATCGTACAGCGCGGCATGATCGCGGAACCACTGCCAGTCATCTTCCGTGGCTAGGTCGAAGTCCGGTTGGTGGATGCCCATGAGGTGGGCGGCGCGGCTTCGGAGGAAGCAGTTCGCGAGGGCGCGGTGGAGGGGAAACTGGGCAGCGTCCCTGTCCTTGCGTCCGAGGGAATCGATGAAGTCGTCGCAGAAAGCGAGCGGCAGGTCCGGCGGATGCGATCCTGTGATGACGACGGTGATTTCCGCGTCCGGGATGGCGGAGGCGGTAGTGAGGGCATCGATGTAGAGGAGGGACGGGGCCAGCGGCGGGGCTCCTGGAAAGCTGTCGGGATAGGTCAGCGAGAATCGACCGTTGGCTGGAGTGACGGAAGCCGAGACGCTCGTTCCGGTGGTGGAGGGCGTGACGCGGACGGTGCGGGGCTGCGGGGGCGGAGCGGTGCCGGAGATGGTCAG
>CAZSDE010000132.1:0-8354 GCA_964605435.1 uncultured Akkermansia sp. | reverse complement strand
GGGCGGGCGACCTGGATGCCGTAGCTTTTGTCGGCGGCCCCGGGGATGATTTTGCGGAGGAAGATGATGCGGTCGTTCCATTCGCGGACGGCTACGTTGGCATTGCGGACGCAGGGTCGGCGGGAGGCGAGGGCGGTGAGTTCGTGGTAGTGGGTTGCGAAGATGGTGCGGCATTGGATTTCGTCGCAGAGGTGTTCTGCGACTGACCATGCGATGGCGAGGCCGTCGAAGGTGGCGGTGCCGCGGCCGATTTCGTCGAGGATGACGAGGCTGCGGTTGGTGGCGTTGTTGAGGATGGCGGCGGTTTCGTTCATTTCGACCATGAAGGTCGACTGGCCACGGGAGAGGTCGTCGCTGGCGCCGACGCGGGTGAAGATGCGGTCGACGAGGCCGATTTCGGCGTGGGCGGCGGGGATGAAGCTGCCGGTCTGGGCCATCAGGGTGAGGAGGGCGATCTGGCGGATGTAGGTGGATTTGCCTGCCATGTTGGGGCCTGTGAGAATGATGAGGCGATTTTCGGCTGGCTCGAGGAGGACGTCATTGGGGACGAATTTCTCTTCGGTGAGGTTCTGGTCGAGCACGGGGTGGCGGCCGTCCTTGATGTAGAGGTTCTGGGAGAGATTGAGGAGGGGGCGGCAGTAATGGAAGAGTCGGGCGGTTTCGGCGAGGCTGGCGAGGACATCGGTGACGGCGAGGGCGGCGGCGGCGTTCTGGATGGCATCGATGTGCTGGAGGATGCGGCTGCGGATGGCCTGGAATTCCTCGAATTCGAGGCGTTTGGCCCGCTCGTCGGCTCCGAGGATGCGGTCCTCCATCTGTTTGAGTTCCGGGGTGATGAAGCGTTCGCCGGTGGTGGTGGTCTGCTTGCGGGTGTAGTCGTCCGGGACTTTGGCGAGGTTGGCTTTTGTGATTTCGATGAAGTAGCCGAAGACGGCATTGAAGCGGACTTTGAGGCTGCTGATGCCGGTGCGTTCGATTTCGCGGGCCTGGAGGTCGGCGATCCACTGTTTGCCTTCGGAACTGGCGCGGCGGAGTTCGTCCAGTTCCGGGAGCCAGCCGTCGCGGATCATGTTGCCGTCGCGGGTGGAGAGGGGGGGCTCGTCGGTGATGGAGCGTGAGATGCGATCGTGGAGTTCCGGGAAGTCGGCGAGGGCGGGTTTGAGTTCCTCGGCCAGCGGGAGGGCGGAGCCGAGGGCTTCGAGCTGGTGGCGGATGGAGGGAACTTCGCGGAGGGAGGAACCGAGCACCTGGATGTCGCGGGCATTGCCTGACTGATTGAGTCTGGCGAGCGTGCGTTCGATGTCGCGGATTTCGCGGAGAGTTTCCCGTGTTTTGGCGAGGAGGAAGGGATGTGCGATGAAGGCAGCGATCATGTCCTGCCTTGCGGTGAGGGGTTCCAGTTGCCGGAGGGGGTGGAGGATCCATGTGCGGAGGCGGCGGGCCCCCATGGGGGTGGCGGTGCGGTCGAGGGCGGCGAGGAGGCTGTGTTCCGGTGACGAGCGGTGCGAGACGAGGTCGAGGTTGGCGCGGCTGGCGGAATCGATGATGACGGTATCGTCGTTTGAGGCGCGCTGCAGTCGGCGGAGGTGGCTGACGCTGCGGCGGAGGACATCCTTGAGGTAGTGGATGATGGCACCGGCGGCGGAGGTGGCGGCTTGGCAGTCGGCCAGGCCGAAGCCATCGAGTGACTGGACCTTGAAGTGGTCGAGGAGGACATGGCGGGCCTGATCCGGGAGGAAGGGCCAGGGTTCCAGCGGGGTGGCGGCGGGGAGGTGACCGAATTCAGCCGACTGGTCCGAGCTGTGGAGGAGTTCGGCGGGCTGGAGGCGGTTGATTTCGTCGAGGAGGTCGGTGGCAGAGGTGAATTCGGCGGCGCGGAATTCGCCGGTGGTGTGGTCTGTGAAGGCGAGGCCGACGGATTTGGGTCCGGCGCGGAAGACGGCGGCGAGAAAGTTGTTCTGGCGGCTTTCGAGGAGGGAGAGGTCGATGATGGAGCCTGCCGAGATGACCTGGGAGATTTCGCGTTCGACGAGTTTGCCCGGGATGGCTTCGGCGGTTTGTTCGGCGATGGCGACGCGTTTCCCGGATTTGACGAGTTTTCCGATGTATCCTTCGGCGGCGTGGAACGGGACACCGCACATGGGAATATCGTTGCGGCGGGTGAGGGCGAGGTTGAGGATGGCGGCGGCGGTTTTGGCGTCGTCGAAGAACATTTCGTAGAAGTCGCCGAGCCGGAAGAGGAGGATGACGTCGGGGGGCAGGGATCGCCGCATGGCGAGGTACTGCTTCATCATGGGAGTTTGACCGGCGTCTGGCATGGGGGCGGAGCAGAGCAGCTTGTGAGGGAAAAATCAACCTGTGGCGCTGATTACGGGCTTGCCCGGAGGATTCAGAACGCCACGATGGGATTCATGTTTCTGCGGACCTGGTTTCCGGCGCTCGCGGTCGTGGCCACGGTGGCGGCGGCCTTGGTATTCTCGTGGGAGCGCGGGACGGTCCCTGCGATGATGGAGGGGGCGAACGAGGAACTGCTGGCGGATCTGCGGGATGCGGTGGAGGAGCGGGCGAAGAGCATTGCGGCCGGGGCGGTGCTGCCTGCCGAGGGTGAGCCTGACGGGGTGATGGATCCGTTGCCGGCTGTGGGGGATCCGGACCGGTTTCTGATGCAGATGATCCGCCGGAAGGATGCGTTGACTGGGGAACTGCTGGTGGATGGATATTTTGCGGGGCGTTCGGCCAATCCGCGGAACAACCGTTTTCTGGATGCCTATGGCCGGGAGATCCGGCATGAGGTGGTCGAAGGGCGGTACCGGGCCGTGAGTGCCGGGCTGGATGGGGTTTTCGGGACGTCTGATGACCGGACGTCCGACGGTGCGAGGTCGCGTTTTCAGGAAAAGCTGAAGGAGCCGAAGAAGAAGAAGGCTGCGGCCGAGGCGGAGAAAGCGGTTGGGGAGAAGAGTGCGGGTGGGGAAGCGGCGGGCGAGTCTGCTCCGGTACGGGAATGAATTATGAAGCAGTATTATGATTTGTTGAGGTATGTGTTGGAGCATGGCAAGCGGTGTAGTGATTGGACGGGGACGGGAACGGTGTCTGCGTTCGGGGCGCAGGCGCGCTATCGTCTGGGCGATGGGTTTCCTCTGGTGACGACGAAGAAGGTGCATGTGCGTTCGATCATTCACGAGCTGCTGTGGTTTGTGGCGGGCGACACGAACATCCGGTATCTGCGGGAGAACGGGGTGCGCATCTGGGATGAGTGGGCGGATGCGGATGGGGAACTGGGGCCGGTGTATGGCAAGCAGTGGCGGCGCTGGGAAGGGCCGGAGGGAAGTGTGATTGATCAGCTGGCGGGGGTGGTGAGGGACATCCGCGAGCGGCCTGACAGCCGTCGGCTGATGGTGAGTGCCTGGAATCCGGCGGATGTGCCGAAGATGGCGCTGCCTCCGTGTCACACGCTGTTTCAGTTTTACGTCGACACCGAGGAGAAGACGCTGAGCTGTCAGTTGTACCAGCGGAGTGCCGATCTCTTTCTGGGCGTGCCGTTCAACATTGCGAGCTATGCACTGCTGACGATGATGGTGGCGCAGGTCACGGGGCTGCGGCCTGGTGATTTTGTGCATACCTTCGGTGATCTGCACATTTATGTGAATCATCTGGAGCAGGTGCGGGAACAGCTGAGCCGTGAGCCGCGGCCGTTGCCGGTGAGGCGGCTGAATCCGGAGCGGCGGGAACTGGAGGAATTCCGCTACGATGATTTTGTGCTGGAGGGGTACGATCCCTGGCCGGCGATCAAGGGGGAGGTATCGGTATGAAGGTGCGGTGGCATGCGATTGCGGCGATGGCGTCAAACCGTGTGATTGGGCGGGGTGGGGTGATGCCGTGGCATCTGCCGGACGACCTGAAATTCTTCAAGCAGACCACGCTGGGTTGTCCGGTGGTGATGGGGCGGAAGACGTGGGAATCGCTGGGGCGGCCGCTGCCGGGGCGGCGGAACATTGTGCTGAGCCGCGGGTTGAGGGATGTGGCTGGGGCGGAAGTGGTGGACTCGGTGGAAGCGCTGGATGGACTTGGGCTGGAGGGTGATGTGTTTGTGATCGGAGGGGCGGAGATTTACGGTCTGCTGCTGGAGCGTTGCGGGAGCGTGTATCTGACGGTGCTGGCCGGGCCTGCCGAGGGGGATGCGTTCATGCCTGCGTTCGAGGATGCGTTTCCGGTGGTGGAGGTGATTGGGGCGCAGGCGGGAGTGGCGGAGTGGCGGCGGTATGAACGGAAGGGTGACCTGGCGCCGTAGAGGGAGGCATGAAGACAGCTTCTGTGTTCCTTGCCGGGTTGCTGGTGCTTTCCGCGCGGGCGGAGGACGCGCCGCTGGTGGGTGAGTGGAAACCGGTGGCGGCGGGGGTGAGCCGCGGGAGTTTTGCGCTCCGGGAACCGCGCTTGATCCGGGCGGAGGTGCTGCGGGTTGATCTGACGGCTCCGGGTTTGTCACTGGTGACGACGGGTGGCAACGGGGAGAAGCCTGAGGAGACTGATGCGGTGGTGACGAGTGAGTTTCTGCGGACGGAAGGCTGTGTGGCGGCGGTCAATGCGGCTCCCTTCAGTCATGTGTACAAGGAACCGGGAGGGCCGGAGGATGTGCATGGATTGATGGTGCGGGAAGGACGGGTGATTTCTCCGGCGGACGGCCGGCCGTGTCTGGCATTTGACCGTGAGAACCGCGGGTCGGTTCGCGATGTGGATCATGAGGTGGCGAAGACGGCGGTGACGGCGGTATCGGGGTTTGCGGTGATTCTGCGGGACGGTGAGGTGGTGGGGCGGGACCGGAATCTGCATCCGAGGACGGGTGCCGGGGTTTCTGCAGATGGCCGGACCCTCTGGCTGCTGGTGGTGGATGGGCGGCAGAAGACGTGGAGCGGGGGCTGTACGACGCCCGAAATGGCAGTCTGGCTGAAGAGGCTGGGGGCTGATGACGCCATCAATCTTGATGGCGGGGGGACGACCACGATGGTGGTGGCTGGGCAGGATGGGAAAGTGAAAGTGGTGAATCGCCCGATTCATCTGGGCATTCCCGGGCGCGAGCGGCCGTCGGGCAGTCATCTGGGGATCCGGGTGAGGCCGACTGGTCCCTGAGCCGTGGTAGTTTTTGTGTTCCGGGAAGCGGTCCGCTGCTGCGGGGAGGGATCAGTCCGTGTGGGTGAGGATCCATGATTTCCAGCGCTGGCTGAAGGCAGTGATGGTGAACTCCGAGAGGTAGCGCTGGCGGTTGGCGGAGCCCATGTTCTGGCGGAGCTGCGGGTTGTGGGCGAGTTGGAGGATGGCAGCGGCGAGGGCGTCTGCGTTTTGCGGAGGCACGATGAAGCCACCTGAGCCGTGGGAGAAGGCGTCGGGGATGCCGCCGACGTCGGTGGCGACGATGGGGAGGCTGGCTGCCATGGCTTCGAGGATCGAGAGTGGGAAGGCCTCGTGGTACGAGGGAAAGGCGAAGAGATCGGCGTCGGCGAGAGCCTGCCATTTGGCAGAGTCGTAGACTGGGCCGGCGAAGCGGATGCGGCCGGTGGCGTCATCTCTGCCGATGGTGCGGTGGATGTCATCGTCGCTCAGTCCGAAGGCGGGACGGCCATGGAAGATGAATTCGATGGTCGGGTGCTGGCGGCAGACGCGGCGGGCGGCGTCGAGGAGCGTCTGCCAGCCTTTGGCTTCCTCGAGATTGCTCAGGTAGAGTACGCGGAGAGGAGCGTCTGCTGGGCGCTGGCGGGACTGGATGGGTGCCGGAATGCCATTGGGGAGGGCGTCGGTCCGGTCGGCTTCGATCCACGGTGGCAGAAAGGATTTGAGCCGCGGGGAAACCACGAGGAAGCGCCGGCAGCGGCGGAGCGTGGTGCGGGCGAACCAGCGGGCGGGTGCGGGGAGGGCATCGTAGTGCATGGCGCGGAAATCCATGTGCAGCCATGCGTCCGGTGGTTTCCGGAGGACGAGGGAGCACCACCAGATGAAGATGGCGTCCTTGAGGAAGGGTTTGAAATGGAATGTCGGGGTGAGGACGATGGCGTCAAGACCGCCTGCGAGGCGGTGGCGCAGCATGGCGAGGCAGTAGCGGGGGATGCGGAGGAGCTTCGAGAGCCGGAACTTCTGCATGTCTGCGAGGCTGGCAGCAAAGCGGGAATCGACGTGCAGGGCCGTGAGCGACGGATCCTTCGCGGCTTCGTCGAGCAGGTACTGCATGGCGAGAGCTCCGCCGTGGACGGGCGGAGGCACCGGGGCCACGAAGAGGACGCATTTCCGGCCCGCGCGCATGAGGACTGGGCTGGGGCGACTCAGCCTTCCGATCGCCAGAGCAGAGCCGAGGCTGGGGGAACCTGATCGGTTTCGAGAGTCCGTTTACGGAGGCCGGTGAACGAAGGCCGGATGGTCGAACTGAAGACGAGATCGATGGCGGGGCGGAAGGGGGAATCCTTGGGAATTCCGGCAGCGAGGCGGTTGACGCAGAGAACCGCTTCCGGCCAGAGCGTGACCGTGCGCTGTATCAGTTCGGTGGTCTGGCTGG
Organism: uncultured Akkermansia sp.; assembly: GCA_964605435.1. Classification (GTDB taxonomy): domain Bacteria; phylum Verrucomicrobiota; class Verrucomicrobiia; order Verrucomicrobiales; family V1-33; genus V1-33. Next base: position 1,816 of record CAZSDE010000132.1, on the reverse strand, counting down.
TGTCGCCGCGGTGAGCGGCCTGAAAGGAAGCGAGGAGAAGGTCGAGGGCCTCGGTTGCTCCGGAGGCTGGGGTGACCGGGGGGCCTTCGAAGGCGAGGCGGGCTGCGGCCACAGCGAGGTTCGCCCGCGTGGGGGCGGCCCGCAGGGCGCTGGCGAGGATGGACTTTGCCGTGGGGTCGTCCGCGGCGGTGAACTCGCCTGACTGCAGGCGGCGGCTGCCGATTTCCGCGAGGGCGGCGGAGCGGATGGGTTCTTCCGATTCCGGGGCCTGCAGGGCAGTTTCCCATGCCAGCGGCCAGTTGCCGGTCAGGTAGTGAGCGGCGGCTTTCTCGGTGGCCGAGGCGGGAGGATCGGTGGTTTCCGAGAGGATCGGGCTGAGTAGTTGGTCGCGCAGGGTGGTTTCCTGGCTGGCGTGGGCGGCGATGGCGGCGAGCAGGGCTGCCTGATGGGAGGAAGGGGCCAGTTCCCTGAGTTTTGGAAGCTCGGCAGCGGTGTCGCCCGAGACGACGGCGAGCCATGCGGAGGTGAAGGGGTCTTCCTGCGGATGCTGGGCTCTGGCTGCGGCGATTTCCCTCCATTCCTCCTTCGAGAGCCGGTCGAAGAGGGCCCATGGGGCGAGGGTGGGGGCTGCGGGAATGGTTCCGGCGGCGGGACTGGAAGCAAAGCGCTTGAAGCGGGCGACGCCTTCCCGGTGCCAGCGGGCGGAATCGTCGCGCAGCTGGAACTCCGAGGCGAGCAGAGCGAGGGTTTCGAGGGTGCGTGCTTCGCGCCCGAGGTTGGCGGGGTCGGTTCCCGGGGACGCCATGCGGGCATGGATCATGGCGGCGCGGTAGTCCGGTTCTGGTGAAAGCAGGAAGGATGCGGCGGAGTCCGGGTTGACCGAGGCTTCGAATTCCGCGGAGCTGTCCGGCAGGATGAGCGGGAGCGCAGCGACGCTGAGAGCGACAAGAGCCGAGGGGGCCGCGAGGAGGATGCGGTCCCATGGGAGTTTGGATTTGGCGATGGGATCTTTCACGCGGGCGGAATGAGGCCGTGCTGGCGGAGCTGGCCGATGAGTTGTGAATGGGCGTTGAGGAAGAGGCGGTGGAGAGCTTCGGAATTCTCTCTGGTGGCCCCTTCCGTGCCGGTCCAGAAGCATTGGACGCGGAAGGTGGTATTCATGTCCATGGAGTCGCGGAAGCGTTCCGAGAAAGTTCCGGTGAGGGCGTTGTTTTCCACGAAATTTCCTTCGGTATCGACGGTGCTGACGATGAGGAGGCTGTGTTCGTCGGCGCGGCGCTGCAGTTCGCTGCGGACAGCGTCTCCGGGAAACGAAACGAGAGGAATGGGGGTACGGCTCACGCGTTCCCATCCGCTCCCGGCGTAGCAGATGGAGACATCGTGATAGCCATGGAATGGGTAATCGAGGGCGACGACGGCCATTTCATTGCCTCTGCGGAAGCGCCAGACGCGGCTGCGGACGCCGGAGGTTTCCACACTGGTCTGGGTATCGGGGTGTTCCGGGACAATTTCCCATTCATCGAGTGAGTTGGGCAGGGAAAAGGCGTCGGGCTGGGGGAGATTCTCGAGGTTTTCGCTGGCAGCGAGGCCGCGGGAGGCGGCGGAGTACATGAAGGGGAGGTTGCCGATTCCGAGGATGGCGGCGGTGGCGAGGGCTGGCAGCCAGAGGTTTTTCGTGGCTGGCGGCTGGGCACTGGCGTTGCTGGCTGGCTGGGGGGTGTGATCGGGCGAGCGGCTGACCAGCTGGAGGAGGTTATCGAGGCTTACGATGAGGAACAGGCAGAGGGCGATGACGCAGAGTCCGACGAATTCGTGG
>CAZSDE010000131.1:2520-8376 GCA_964605435.1 uncultured Akkermansia sp. | reverse complement strand
GGGGATGCGGACGTAGCCGGTGATGAGTTCGTCGAGGGCATCGGTGACTGCGCCATTGAGGCTGGTGGCGTCGGTTTTTCCCGGCCATGGGAGGGGGGCGAGGCCGAAGGACGTGCGGAGAAGTCCATCGCCATCGCGGTCCGAGACGCTTGGGCTCAGGTAGGTGAACGGTGGTTTGAGGAAAGAGCCTGCCGGGTCCGGGGATCCGTCGCTGCGGCAGCGGGTTCCGCCGAGGGCGAGACCGATCCGGGTGACGCTGCCCATGACGGCTCCATTGATGGGGATATTGTCGCCGGAGTTGGCGATCCAGCATTCGCCCCATGGGTCGACGGCCACTGCGGTGGGGAATGGACTGAATCCATCGCGCCATGGGTAGAGAGCAGCCGGCGAGGTGTGCACGGTCTGCGGGGCGGTGTAGTATTCTGCGGCTAGCGAGGCGCGGGTCTCGGCGGGGGCATGGATGCGGACAGCCGATCCTTTCTGGGATTTCGTCATCCAGACTTCCGGGAACGTGGGGGTCTGCCATGGTTCCGTGGTCTGCACTGTGAGGCTGCCGCTCACGATATCGCGGCTGAGGCCTGAGCCCATGAGATTGTCAGGCAGCTGAGCACCTCCGCCCTCATTGAAGGCAAAGGCGAACGGTGGCGGGGGAATCGCTGGCGGGATGGCATTGATGGTGGTGTTCCAGAGTGCGAGGGTGTCAGGGTCCCTGTCTGGAGCGGGGCGCAGCGAGAGCGCAAATGCCGTCAGGTCGCTTGCATCGTTGTAGCCATGGTACGGGTAGAGACCGACGCGTTCCGTGCCGGACGAATCCGTGAAGAAGCCGAAATTGTCGATGCGGTCGGGCGTGAGGTCGCGGAAGGCATCGAGGAGGAGGGGTTTGAGGACCACCGGATCGAAGTTATCCGCCAGTTGATCGCCGGGGCCGTCGAACCATGAATTGCGGGCGACGTGGTCGCCGCCCACGGCGATGAGCACGAGGCGGCGGGCTGAGGCGAGGGATCGGGTTTCCGCGGCGAAGACGAACCCTGTGCGCATGTGGAGGAAATTCCCCGGGGCTCCCGGCAGTTCGCGGAATTCGTCCGGGCTGGGAGCCTTGAAGGGTGTGTCCCATGGTCCCGGGTCGAGGAGCCATGTGAAGGTGGCGGCGCGCGTCTGCGAGGAAGGCTGGAAGGCGAGGAGAAAGCGCAGGCCGCTTTCGTCAAATGTTCGTTCCACGAAGATTTCCTCCGGCCGCAGCACGCCCTCGGGAGGGGGGTTCTGCGTGAGGTTGTGGAGGTCGAAGGTGACGGTGCGGGATCCGCGGGTCAGTGCGTAGCGCAACGGGTTCTGGGGATCGCGGCGCAGGGTGATGAGCGGTGCTCCGAGAGTCCCGCCGCCGACAATCTGGAAGCGGCGCGGTTTGCCGCCGGACGAGACATCTGCGAGTTCGCTGTAGTAGAAAGGAAGGCGGTTGCTGTCGCGTGTGCGGACGGAAAGATTGAGATTCCCGCGGAACGTGCGCGGGCCGATGCGGATGGACCAGTAGAAGTAATTCTCCGTGGGGTAGACCTCGACGCGGCTGGGTAGACTACTGAAGACGGCATCGAACACGCGAACCGGATCATTGAGGTCGAAATCGTTCGGCAGCACGAGACGGCGTGCCTTGGGGCCGTTGGCTGGATCGCGGACATAGTCGTCGTTGAAGGTGATGGCGGAGTCGCCGAGGCGGCGTGGGGTGAAGAAGCGGCCACTGAGCCGGTTCGTGCGGAGGAAGGCCGCGTTTTCCGTCGGGTGTTCGTCGGGCGGGGGGGCGAGGAAAAACGAGGCGGCCGCCGCGCCTGTTCCGCTGCCTGCGATGGCAGCGGAATCCTCCATGCCCGCGGGAGCGGTCATGCGAAGGAAGCAGCGGCTGATGCCAGTTGCATCCGGCGGGAGGTCTGCGGTGAGCGAATAGATGAGGTAGCGGTCCTCGCCGATGTCGGTATCCTCAGCGACGGGAGCCGGGGTCAGGAAGGGAGTCTGCACGGTCTGCCAACTGCCCGGCGAGAGGTCCGGCGACCATTCGAGCGCGTAGACCCGCCCGCTGAGGCCGGCGAATTCCACAGTCACGGCCGGAGGGTCCGAAGGCGTGAGAAGCCAGTTCGGCGAGAGGCTGAAGCCGCTGCGGTGATCGAACGGATGCATGCGCAGAAAGGCTTCCCGGGCATTGGTGATGCCTTCGCCATCGGGGTCTGCTTCCGGCAGCAGAGTGTCCGCGGAGAGGCCGAGGAGAGCAGCGGACGACGTGAGCCATGACTGATAGGAAGGGACGCCGCAGGAATCGTAGAGCTGCCAGCAGCCATCCGCGAGGTTGGGTGGGGGCACCGGGCTGGTGCCCGAGGGACCGCCGCCTTCCTCCGCCTCCGCGACCGGCTGAAGTGCCACGGAAAGCGTCAGTCCCGGGTACAGCCACGTGAGAATATCGCATCCGCTGGCCGTGCAGATGACAAGCGGCGAATCGCTGACCGGTCGGCCCGAGATCACGGGAAGGTGAGTGTAGCTGGAGCGGGGGTCGTGGATGCCGCTGGTGGCTGCCATGTGGCGCGAATAGGTGAGTGCGGCTGGGGTCGGGGTGCCGGTGTCGCCGTCCGCCGGTGCACACGGGGTCGATGCGAGGAAAACGGCACTGAGTGCGGCGGAGAAGCGGTTCATGGCGGAAGATTCCGTGAGGGTGGCGGGAACCAGCTCAGTTGATTCTGCAGGTCGATGGAGAGCCATCGGCTGAAGTCGGTGGAGCAAAGCAGTTCCGCGCAGGCCGGCTGGCGGCGGGATTCGAGCGTGACCGTGGCCGCGGCCAGCGAAGCAAAGACAAGGGAGTGATCGTAACTTGAGAGCATGAGGTGCTGCGGGCCGGCGAAGGCGATGCGGGCGATGATTTCGCACGGCTGGCGGAAAGAGGAGATTTCCCTTCCGGTGGCCGCGTCGAGCAAGCCGGCATGAAATCCTCCGGCCCATGCCACGGTGGCTCCGTCGGGCGAAGCTGCGACGGCCACCGATTGGCGGAGGGTCTGCTGCCATGTGAGTTCGAGTGACGGAATGGCGAGGCAGGCCAATTGTCCGGCGGGGGCGTCGAGCAGGTAGCAATGGCGGCCGTCGGGTGCCATGGTGACCGTGCTCCATGGGGCCATGGCGAGGCGAGCGGTGCCGATTGGTTCCGGTGTGCCGAAGCGGTGTGTGCGGAGGGTGATGGTCTTGGCGGTGACGGCTTCTGTGGATAGGAAGCCATCGGCAGTGAGGGCGACCGCCTGGGTCTCCGGGGGGAGTTCCGCGGAGGCATCCGGAGGCTCTGCAGGTCCTTGCGCAGGAAGACGGCAGCGGCGGACGGTGCGGCCTTCCTGGCACAGGACGGTAGCGGTGCTGCCGCTGCAGGAAATGGCCGACGGGATGCCGGGCAGGGTGCAGCGCCGACGCGATCCATCTGCAGTGGCCACGCGCACGATCTCGGGCTGCGGCTGGCCATCGCGGTGGCTTGCGGCGAACAGGCAGGAAAGATCGGACGGCGCGGCAATCGGGGGACCAACCGCTTCGGTCTGAGCCAAAGGCAGCGGAGAAAGGGCGAGGCGACCGCCCTGATCGCCGCTGCAGAGGAAGGAGCCATCCGGACTGAAGGCGAGCACTCGGATGGGACGGGCGTGGCCTGGCTGGGCGAGGCAGCGGGAAGGTGCCTTTAGATTCCAGAGCCGGACGACGCGGTCGTCGCCGCCTGCGGCGAGCCATTGATCGCCGCCGATGGCGAGGCTGCGGATGGTGCCGCTGCAGTCCGTGAGGGTGAATGAGGACGGGTTCTCCGTGCTGACGACCTGGATCTGGGAGAGTCCGGCGGGAGAGCCGTGGGCGGCGGCGGCGTACGATCCCGACGGGCTGAGCGCGAGAGCCGAGAGGCTGTAGAGCGGGCGGCGGTCCTTCCACGTGACCGTCGGCGGTGCAGCGAGTTTCACCAGTTGAAGACCTTCGGTGAAGTCTCCGGTGAGCACGAGGTCGCTGCCATTGGAGGCGAGAAACGGCGCGCGGCCCGGGAGCGGGATCGGCTGATCCGGCGAGGCAAACCAAAGGGACGGAGGGGCCTCGCCGGTGCCCGGGGTCGACTGGAACGAGAATGCAGGTTTGCCCGCGGGATTGATGACCGACTGCATCCATGCAGCCGGCAGTGATGGGAGCGTGACCAGTTCCGCGGGGCTGCCGTCCCGCGGGATCCATTCCGCCGAAAGTGGCTGACCATTGCGGGCAGCGAGGATCCGGGTGGCATCGGGAGAGAAGGAGAGATGGATCGGCGCGGTGCGGTGGGCCGTCCGGATCGTCTGGATGGGCTGGGCATCCGCTTTGCTGAGGTCGCGGCAGTTCCACAGGTGAATGAGGGCGTCCTGGCCTGCGGTCGCGAGGGTGCGGCTGTCTGGCGAGAAGGCCGCTGCGGTGATTTCCCCCTGGTGAGCCTGCGTAAGGGCGAGGCCCTCGGGAGTGCAGCGCGACCAGAGCCATTTCCATTCCGGGGATGCGTCGGCGGCTGCGGGGTTGAGCGTGCGGACATCGCCGAGGATGCGGCGGGCCTGGTCGAGGAAGCCCGCCTCCGTTTCCCGAAGGGCCGATTCGAGACTGGCGCGCTGAAGATTGGCGAGGGCGCTGGCTTTGGCCCGTGCGGTTTCGGCAGCTGCGGTGGTTTGGATTGCGGCCGTGCGGTGGCGGTGGGTGGCATATCCCGTCGCTGCGAGGCAGACCGCCGCCACGGCTGCTGCGTGGGCAGGCCGGCGCCGGATCCAGCGTGCCATGCGCAGGTGGGGAGGCGAAGGGCGCGCCGCAATGGGCCGGAAGCTCAGCCAGTTCTCAAGATCATCCGCCAGAGCCGCGGCGGAAGCGTAGCGCCGGGACGGCAGCTTTTCGAGGCACTTCAGGGTGATGACCTCGAGGTCGCGCGGGAGACTGCGTCGGAGCTGCCGGGGCGGTGCGGGTTCATCTTCCGTGCAATGGCGGACAAGGGCTGCGGGGTCGCTGGCCGAGAACGGCAGCCGACCCGTGAGCAATTGGTAGAGGATCACGCCGAGGGCGTACACATCGCGGGCCGTGCTCGCCTCGCCCTTGAATGATTCCGGTGACATATAGGCTGGAGAACCGACCGAACGCCCAGTGAGCGTGAGGTTTTGCTCCTGTTCCATGAAGCGTGCCAGCCCGAAGTCCGCCACGAGAGGGTGACCGTCTGCCGAGAGGAGGATGTTGCCCGGTTTGAGGTCGCGGTGGAGCACGCCGTGCTGGTGGGCGTAATGCACGGCGCGGCTGACATCGGCCACGAGCCGGGCGGCCCATGCGGGATGGGCTGGCGATTTGCCAGAGTGATGGCTGAGCGTGCCGCCGGGCACGTACTGCATGGCGAGCCATGGCTGGCCTTCGCATTCTCCTGCTTCGTAGACCGTGACGATGCCCGGATGGGTGAGGCGGGCGGCGGCTTCCGCCTCCAGCTTGAGCCTCTGGATTTCCTCCGTGCCTGCGAATCTTCCACTGGAAACGAGCTTGAGGGCGACCTCGCGCTGGAGGCCTGGCTGCCATGCGCGGTAGACGACGCCCATGCCTCCGCGGCCCAGTTGTTCACGCAGGAGGAATCCCGCGAATTCCGGGGGGGTCGTTTCGCTGGGGGCCTGGAAATCCGGGGCGGCGGGAGCGGTGGCGGCCGCCGTTTCCGTGTCGAGCAGGGCGAGCCAGTTGGCGGCGAGGCAGGAACGGCAGACTCCGTGTGGAGCGTCCGCAGGCAGGGGAGCGGCGCAGCGCGGGCAGGTGGCCGGGATGGCGGGGCGGTCGGTGTCCTGGTCCTGCATGGGCTTGCCGTGAGGGGGCTGCGGTCCGCGCGGA
>CAZSDE010000131.1:667-2510 GCA_964605435.1 uncultured Akkermansia sp. | reverse complement strand
GGTGAGCAGGTACCGGAGTTCGCTGTCGATCTCCGTGGGATCGCTCACGGTGGCCGCCAGTTCGTCGCGCAGCAGGTCCGCGAAGAGTTTGCGGAGCCGGTAGATGGAAGCCTTGAGCGATGCCGCTGATACCCCAAGCTGCTCAGCCATATCCGCCACCGGAACCGTGCCGCGCGGGTCCGTGAGGTATGTCCGCAGCTGATCGAGCGGCTTATCCTTCTCCTGCCAGTGCGAGGCCAGCCGGGCGAGCGCGCGGTCCATCACCGACGCCGCCCAGTTGCGGTCGTAGACGACTTCCGGCGAGTTGCCGTCGTGAGCGGCCGCATCGAAGCGGGCGAGCGCATCCGCTCCGTCGATGACGAGGGCTGGGGTTCCGCCGCCGCGTTTCTGCGAGTACGAACGCCGCCATGAACTTGCCATGAGCCGGCGGATGGCCACGAGGAGGAACGAGCGGAAGCGTCCGTTTTCCGGGGCCAGGGAACCGAGGGTGCGGTCATTGGCGAGGAGGCGGGAAAAGAATTCCTGAGTGAGATCGCAGGCGTCCTCGTGGCGGATGCCGGTGCTGCGCACATAGGAATAGAGAGGATACCAGTACGCGCGGCAGAGCGCCTCGAGGGCCTTGAGCGATTCCGGGCTGCCGGGGTCGGCAGCCTTGCGGATGATGCTCCAGTGGGTGGTGTGAAAGAGTTGGGGATCGGACGCCACGCCGGGGGCTTGTATCAGAAGCGGGTCCGGGCTGGAAAACTTTTTTCAGCGAATTCTGAGCCATCCGGCGGGCCACTGCGATCTCCCCTGTGAAGACGCGGTTCTGACGCCGCCTTCCTCAAGCAAAACAAAACAAAACCACAAACGAAAGCAAAGCCATGAAAACGAAATCCATCATCATCGCCCTGACCCTCTCCGCCGCCGCTGCTGCCAATGCGCAGATCACCACGAATGTGAAGACGGTTTCGCGCTACGATGCAGTGACCAATGCCAACGTCGTCGACGTCAAGCTGCCGAGCCCTGCGTTCTACACCTCCTTTGTCACTGCGGTGGCCAATGCGTGGAATGCGAACCGCGGCGGCGTCGTCAACTTCGATCTTCCCCAGACGGCACCCTGGCCCAGTCCGGCGGTCGGCACGAATCTGATTCTCGGTTCCTATGGAATCTCCGGAACGCAGATGATCAAGATTGGGGTTCCGCTCAACGGCGACATCAACTCGCACGCCACGGTGGTTCCGATTTCGGAAAAGGGCGACATGCTCAGCAAGAAGATTGGTGCGATGTCGCTGACGCTCTCGGCGAGCACCGGGCTGATCCGTCAGGCTGGTCTCACGGTGCTGCAGCAGGCGAATGTCCCGCAGAAGGTGACGGTGACCTTTCTGCAGTCGGCTCCCGGGCTGCCGGTGACGTACACGTTTGCGATTCCAGCGGGAGTGGGTGTGCGGGACACCTTTGCGGGGGCCACGGCGCTGGCTGGCTGCGGGATCACGGCGGTGCGCATCACCAGCGTCAATGCAACCACGGGAGCCCCGGCAGCGGTGCACATTGATGACTTCGCCTTCGAGGGCGTGGCCGGGAATGTGGTGGTTGATCCGGTGAAGTGATCCGGGATGGCGGTGGGCCTGCACCGGGGGCGGCGTGAGCCGAACCCGGTGCAGGCCGCCGGATTTTCCGGTGCGGGCCGCAGAAACCATTCTTTTTCAGGCGATATGAAGACGACGTTTACGCATCTGCTGGCTGCCCTGGTGGGAATGGCCGCGGGGAGTCCGTGGGGGACGGGGCTGGATGAGAATGAGCGGCCGGCGGTTGCCGTGGTGGCAGGTTATCGGCCGGTTGCAGCGGATGGACCTGGCGGGAA
>CAZSDE010000131.1:0-657 GCA_964605435.1 uncultured Akkermansia sp. | reverse complement strand
AAGGCGAGACCGGTTTCCGGGAAGGCCAGCCCTGATGCGCAGGATCTGCTGGATCGCGGGGAGCGGAAGGCCGCGTGGCTGGCGTCGTTTGGGGAAGCGGGGGGCTGGGAGGTGCGGGCCGGCATGATGGCTGGCTGGGTGGAAGCGCAGGAACTGCTGGAAGCCGTGGAGCCGGAACAGCGTGGACTGGCCGCGATGGAACTGGCGGTGGGCCTGCTCCATGAATCCCCGCAGGCCGCTGTGGCGATGGCTGAGCTTGCAGGTGACGTGGCCGCGGTCGGTGACGCGCTGCGGGCCGTCGGTGCGGCCTGGACGCAGTTGGATCCGCGGGCTGCGGCTGCATGGGCGATATCCAGCCATGGGGAACCTGGCTGTCTCGCGGCGGTGGTGGGGACATGGGCCGCGAGTGATCTGCATGCGGCATCCGTGTGGATGGCCAGTCAGGGAACTGCCCTTCCCGACGCAGCGAGGCTCGCCCTCATTGAGCCACTCATCGATGTCGAACCCGACTCAGCGCGGGGCTGGGCCGCCAGCCTTGCCGATGCCGAGATCCGCAGGCTTACCCTTGAGAGGATCGATGCCGGATTCTGACCGCTCTTCAGATCGGTTCGGAGGGCACAGAGAGGTCGCCGGATGGTTTCGGGATCGACGGCGTGC
>CAZSDE010000130.1:0-8391 GCA_964605435.1 uncultured Akkermansia sp. | reverse complement strand
CAGAATGACGTCGGCGGCCCGGTCAGGATCTCCCGGCTGCTTGCCATCCATGCCAGTAATGAGCGACGCAAACTTCCCGGACGTGCCCGCATACGCTTGCATTGCCTCAGCGGCCCGGTCCACGGACCGCCGCACGAAATCGGTCCGGAAAGGACCGGGAATGACCACCGTCACACGGATGCCCAGCGGCGCGAGTTCGGCAGCGAGCGCTTCGCACGCCAGCTCCATGCCTGCCTTGGCTCCACCATAGACGGAAAACCCCGGGTAATTGGCAATCGCCGCCGCCGCTCCCATCTGAATGATCCTTCCGCTGCCCCGCGCCCGGAATCCCGGCAGCACAGCCCGCACCACACGCAGCTGACCAGTGAAATTCACGGCAATGTTTTCCTCGATCTGCCCGTCGCTCACTTCCTCAAGCGCCCCGATCAGCCCGCGCCCGCCATTGTTCACCAGAACATCAATGCCACCAAAGGCCCGTTCCGCCCCGTCCACCGCTGCACGGATCGATTCCGCATCACACAGATCAAGCCGGAAACTGCGCGCCTGCATCGGATACTCTCCACACAGTTCATCAAGATCATCAGGGCGACGCGACGTCAGAGCGGCCTGATGCCCGGCCGCGAGCACTTTCCTCGCCAGCGCCCGCCCGAAACCGGACGACGCCCCTGTGATGAACCAAACCCTGGAAATGGAATCGGATGACATGCCCAGCGGATACGCCTGCCAATGTCATTCCGGCGCAATGCTTCCAGCGGAATGGAGATCGCGCAGCAGTTCCTCCGCCGCCCGCCGCCCGGATAGCAGCGCTCCGTTGATCGACGGGGTGGCCGTGTGGTCGCCGCACACATACAAACCCGCCCGCCGCCGCGCCGGACTCCCCGCAAACCGCGGATGCCGCGCGGCTTCCTCGGGCAGCGCATGCCGGATGATCTGCGCCGACAGCAGCCGCCAGCCATCCCCCCCGCTGCCAAACCACCCCCGCAGCTGCGCCCGCACCGCCCCGGCATCATCCCAGCCATCCACTCCCGGCAGGGTCGCCGCCACCACCAGCGCCTGCCCACGCGGAGCCAGTTCGGCACTGACATTGCTCATCACCGCCGCATGATTGACCGGCCCCCCGCCGCTGCCTTCCAGCAGCACCGCAGCCTCCCGCAGCGGAGCCTCCGCAGCCGCAAACGCAAACGAGCCAGTCGCCCGCGATCCTCCAGCAGCTTCTCCCAGCAGCCGCGCACATTCCGGTCCTTCCACCGCCACCACCACCGCACGCGCCTTCACCCTCCGCCCATCAGCAAGCACCACACCACCGTCTTCCAGAAGTGCCACGCGTTCCCCACAGCGGATCACCCCCCGCGGCAATGCCTCACTCAGCTGACGGCTCAGCTCCCCCATCCCCAGCGCCGGAATCGCCGTGTGCCCCACCGCAAACATCCGGTACAACCACGCCAGCCACGCCCCACCCGTCCGCAGCTCCCGCTCCAGAAACACCCCGCCAAAAAAAGGCCGGAAAAACAGTTCAGTCATCCGGCCGGAAAACTTCCGCGCCCGCAGGAATGCAGCCGCTGATTCCTCCCGCACAGCCTCGGGATCCTGCAGACCCGACGCCAGCCCCGCCGTGAGCAACCCAGCCCGCAGCTTGTCCGCCAAGGGCACCGCCGGTTCCCCCAGACTCCGCAGGGCCGCCAGCGGAGCCCGCAGCGGATTCGTAAGGCGCACCCAGCGCCCCCCCACCCTCACCAGCGCCCCCGGAAGAAACCGCCGCAGCCGCAGCGCTTCCAGCGAAATGGCTTCCCTCACCTCAGGATACGCAGTCAGCAGGACCTGAAACCCACGGTCAATCCGGAATCCCTCCACCACATCAGTCCGCACCCGCCCCCCAGGCGCATCGGAAGCCTCCAGTACCGCCACCCGGCAGCCCGCCGCCGTCAGCACCCGCGCACACTGCAGCCCCGCCAGCCCGGCTCCAATGATCAGAATGTCCTCGTCCATATACCCCACCCATGCCTCCGCTTGCCCTCTCACGCAATCCCACCCTCCAGCCGCACCACACACGACCGGCTCAGCCGGCGGCCCACCCTGCGGCAGGATTTCCCGAAGGCCCGGGTGCTCATGGCTGCATCACTTCCAAAGATGCGCCGCGCCGCGTGAATGAAAGCCGGGAGCAAAACACCAGGCCCCTCGCCATTCCCGCTGCAATGAAAAAGGGGCGCGCACCACCCGAATGGCACGCGCCCCATGAAATCGGACAAGCCCCGCAGATTCACGGTCAGTCCATCACTCCGCCGGCATCACTTGCCGCCTTTCTTGGGCTCCGCCGTGGCCGCCGCAAACAGCGCATCCGCAGCCTTCCAGTTCACCACATTGAACCACGCCGCGACATAATCCGCCCGCTTGTTCTGATACTTGAGATAATACGCATGCTCCCAGACATCGAGCGCCAGCACCGGCTGTCCTCGGTCGCCATTCGGTACCACTCCCTGCATGAGCGGATTGTCCTGGTTCGCCGTGCTCACCACCGCCAGCCCACCATCAGGCTGCACAATGAGCCACGCCCAGCCACTCCCAAACCGCTTCATGGCCGCATCGGAAAACTTCTCCCGGAACTTCGCGAAACTCCCGAATGCCTTGCCAATCGCTGATCCCAGCGCAGTCCCCTCGGCTTCTCCACCCACCCCGGCACCCGGAGCCGCCATCAGACTCCAGAACAGGGTGTGATTCCAATGCCCACCCCCGTTGTTCTGCACCGCTTTCTGAATGTCAGCAGGCAGAAACGGTATACCGCCAATCAGTTCCTCAATGCTCTTTTTCTGAAGATCAGCAGAACCAGCAATCGCCTTGTTCAGATTGTCCACATACGCCTTGTGATGCTTCCCATGGTGAATCCCCATGGTCTGCGCATCAATATGCGGTTCAAGGGCCGCCGGATCATACGGCAGCGGAGCGAGCGTAAAGGGACCTGCCGGTGCAGCCGCCGCCGCCGGTGCCTGCGCCCGGGCACGGATCGGAAGACCAGCCACAAGGGCCAGCGATCCAGTGGTCAGCAGACGACGGCGCGATAGGGAAGAGGATGGAGTTTCCATATGTCCCCACGCTACGTCCACCCCGCCGCCGCGGTCGACCGCGATTTCACGCAAGCCCGGAAACCAGACTTCAGCCCAGCGCCGCAGCACAGCGCCCGCACAGCAGCGGATGGCCCGCATGCTGCCCCACATCCGGAAGATGACGCCAGCACCGCGCACACTTCCCACACGAGGTCCGCCGCACCTCCACGCCGAAGGCATCGCCACGCTCCACCACAAGATCACTCACAATGAGGAATTCCTTGGCCGTCTCGAGATCCGTCAGCACCGCCGCCGCCCCATGACCCTCAGGCACGGTCAGCACGGCCGCAGCTTCCAGATTGCTTCCGATGAGCTTCTCCTTGCGCGCCCGGTCAATCTCCTGCTGCAGCACATCCCGTACCCCCTGCAGTTGCGCAATGGCCTCGCTGGCCCCACTCCCCGCAAAGGCAGGATCCGGCACCGGAAAGTCCTGCTCATGCACCGACCCAGCCTGCCCAGCCGCTTCCCATGCCTCATCAGCGGTGAACGCAAGGACCGGAGCCAGCAGCCGCGTCAGATCCAGCAGCACCCGGTGCATCGCCGTCTGCGCACTGCGCCGCCGCCCGCTCGCCACCGGATCGCAGTACAGTCGGTCCTTCGTGATATCAATGTGCAGGGCACTGAGGTCGGCCGCACAGAACTGATTCAGCGTGATGAACACCTTGCGGAAATCATACGCCGCATACGCCGCCACACATTCCTTCGTGACCACATGCAGCCGCTCCAGAATCCACCGGTCCAGCAGGGTCAGCTCACCCGCCGCCACCGCATCGCGTCCCGCCTCGAAATCATGCAGGTTGCCCAGCAGAATCCGCAGCGTATTCCGGAACCGGCGGTACACTTCGCCATTCTGCTCGAACAGTTTATCCGAGAATGGCACGTCGTTCTGCCAGTCGACCGACGCCACCCACAGCCTCACGAGATCGGCTCCGTATTTGTTATAGTAGTATTCCGCATTGATGGGCTTATCACCACTCTTGCTGATCTTCTCGCCGCTGGTGTCGGTCACAAAGCCATGCGTCATGACCGCACGGTACGGGGCCGTCCCCCGGTGGATCACGGAACACATGAGCGATGACTGAAACCACCCACGGTGCTGATCGGTCGCCTCGATGTACAGATCGGCAATGCCCCCGTTCCCCAGCTCGGGATGCGCCTCGGTCACCGCCATGCTGGAACACCCGGAATCAATCCACACATCGAGCGTGTCGCGGCCCTTCGTCCAGTGACCCGGCAACCCAAGCAGGGCCGTCAGCTCGGCATCGCTCTTCTCGAACCATACGTTCGTTCCCTCGGTCTCAATGAGGGCAGCCACCTTCCGCGCCACCGCGCCATCCAGCACAGGCTCGCCCCCGTCATAGAAAACCGGAAGCGGCACCCCCCACGTGCGCTGACGGCTGATGCACCAGTCAGGACGGCTCTCGGCCGTCCCATGAATGCGCGCCTTCCCCCACGGCGGCAGCCACTGCACTTTCTCAATCTCCGCCAGCGCCGCCCCACGGATGTCGTCAATCCTCAGAAAATACTGCGGCACACTCCGGAAAATGATCGGCGTCTTGCTCCGCCAGCAATGGGGATAGTCATGACGGTAATTCTCCTTCCCCAGCAGCATCCCACGCTCCGCCAGCAGCCGGATGATCGGACCGTTGTCCTCGAACACATGAATTCCCACCAACTCGGGCAGACCGCACTCCGCCGTAAGCTTGCCATCGTCATCCACCGGAGAAATCAAACCCAGCCCATGCTCGCGCCCAGCCAGATAGTCTTCCTTGCCATGCCCCGGAGCCGTGTGCACCTGGCCGGTTCCCGTGTCATCCGTCACGAATTCCGTGCAGATGACCTGGCTGCTCCGCTCAAGAAACGGATGCTGCGCGAGCGATCCCTCAAGGTCGCTGCCAAGGACTTCACGACCTTCCCCCTGCAGCCGGAATCCTGTCTTCTCCGCAAACGCCGCCAGCAGCGGCCGCACCACCACAAGGGTCTCCCGCCTGCCGTCCTCATGCGCAAATTCACCCAGCACATAACGATAGTCCTTCCGCACCATGATCCCAAGATTCGCCGGCAGCGTCCACGGCGTCGTCGTCCAGATCACAAAGGATCCCCCGGCCTCCGCAACTGGTCCAGTCTGGGCCGGAAACTTTACGAAAACCGCCGGCGATACCTTCTCACGATACTCCACCTCGGCTTCCGCCAGCGCCGTCTTCGCCCCATAACTCCACTGCACCGGCCGCCGGTCGCGGTACACCAACCCCTTCTCCACACAGGTCGCAAAAAACCGCACAATGTGCGCCTCATACCCAGCCGACAGGGTCAGGTACGGATGCTCCCAGTCACCAAACACACCAAGCCTCCGGAACGACGCCCGCTGCACCTCAATCCACTTCCTCGCAAACTCCTCGGACCTCCGCCGCACCTCAGGCGGCGTCAGCCCCGTATCCTCCCGCACCACCTTGAACTCAATCGGCAGTCCATGACAGTCCCACCCCGGAATGTACGGCGTCCCAAACCCAGCCATGGTCTTCGACTTGAGCACCAGATCCTTGATGATCTTGTTGAGCGCCGTTCCCATGTGCACGTCGCCATTCGCAAACGGCGGACCGTCATGCAGCAGAAACCTCGGAGCCCCCTGCGCCTTGCGGCGGGCCTGAATGCGACGGTACAGGCCGCCGGCTTCCCACAGCGCCAACCGCTCGGGCTCACGCGTCACAAGGTCGGCTTTCATCGGAAAACCGGTCTTCGGAAGATTGACGGTGTCTTTGTAGTTCGTTCCTTCAGTGCTCATGGGAGCGGCGAGAGTAAATCCCCCGCCGCAGGCAGCAAGGCGGAATGACACCCCCCAGTCATGACTCCGGACCACGACCTCATCCGCAGCACCCTCCTCGCCCTCGCCGCCGCCCGCCAGGGAAAGTCGTTCTGCCCATCGGAAGCCGCCCGCGCCCTCGCCGGGGACTGGCGCCCCCTCATGCCAGCCATCCGCCAATGCGCCGCAAACCTCGCCACCCTCGGCCTTCTGAGAGTCACCCGGCGCGGCCAGCCAGTCGACCCCCTCTCCCAAGGCGGCCCCATACGGCTCAGCCTCCCGCCGGATTCCGCCGCACCCGGTCTGCCTGCTCCCGGATCGCCTCCTTCTCCCCCTCACTGAGCCGGTCAAGATTCCGTACCTGCATCACCGTCCGCGGGTTAGCCCGCAGCATGGCCGCATGCCGCTGCAGAAAATCCCAGTACAGGGTCGTGAACGGACAGGCGTCCTCCCCTGTCGCCTTGGCCGGATTCCGCGGACACCGCGCACAGTACCCACTCATCCTCTGAATGTACTTGCCGGACGCAATGTACGGCTTCGATGCCATCAGCCCCCCGTCCCCATACTGAGACATCCCAAGAGTATTCGGCAGCTCCACCCACTCCACCGCATCGACATACACAGCCAGATACCATTCATGCAGCCGCTGCGGCCGCACCCCCAGCAGCAATGCATAAAGCCCCGTGACCATCAGCCTCTGAATGTGGTGCGCATAGCCGTGCTCAAGGGTCTGCCCGACCGCATCCCGCAGGCACGCCAGCGGCGTCTCCCCTGTCCAGTAAAAGTCCGGTAGCTCGCCCTCGGCACCCAGCGCATTCCTCTCGGCATACCCAGGCATGTGCAGCCAGTAAATCCCCCGCACATACTCCCGCCACCCAAGGATCTGCCGGATGAATCCCTCAACCGATGCCAGTTCGGCCCGACCCTCCCGCCACGCCCGCTCAGCCGCCGCCACAACCTCCCGCGGCGACAGCAGCTTCAGATTGAGCGACGATGCCAGCAGCGAATGCCATAACCACGGCTGCCCCGGCCACATGGCATCCTGCCACGGCCCAAACCCCCCGAGCCTCTCCCGCACAAATCCTTCCAGCGCCACCAACGCATCCTCCCGCGTCACCGGCCAGCCAAAGGTTGCCAGCTTCCCCGGATGATCCGGAAACCGCCGCTCCACCATCGCCAGCACTTCGGCCGTCACCGCATCCGGCGGAAAGACGGGCCGCGGCGGCACTCCCTCGGGCCCGGACTTTCCAAAGGCGGAACGGTTCTCACTGTCGTAATTCCATTCCCCCCCAGCCGGCTTCGACCCGTCCATGAGCACCCCATGCCGCCGCCGCATCTCCCGGTAGAAGTACTCCATCCGCAGTTCCTTCCGGCCTTCCGCATGCGACCGGAATTCCTCGGGACTGCACAGAAAATGCCGGTCCCCGCACACCCGCAACGCCACCCCGGCCCGCCCGCACACCTGCTCCATCCCCGCAAGCACCCGGTACTCCCCTGGCTGTACACACACCACTTCCTCCACCCTCCGCCCCCGCAGAAATGCCGCCAGTTCCTTCCCCAGTGTCCCCGCATTCTCCGGATCTTCCAATTCCCGGTAATGCACCCGCCAGCCCGCCGCCCGCAACCGGTCCCGGAAATGCCGCATGGCCGCCAGAAACAACACAATCCGCTGCCGATGCGACCACACCTGCTTCGCCTCTGCCTCCACTTCCGCCATCCAGACTTCGTCATACCGGGGATCCCCCCCGTCGAACACAGCAGAGTCCTCGTTGAGCTGATCCCCGAAAATCACCAGCAGCCGCCGTACAGTTGATCCCATGCCCCTCACCTACGACCGTCAACCCACCACCGCCCACTCATTTCTCTGGACCTCCCACGGCGTCCTCCTATCCTCACCATCACATGCCCCCGCCGCCGAAGGTCTCGTTCCTCGCTCTCTGCTTCAATCACGCCCCCTACCTGGAGCAGTGCCTCGATGCCATCGCCGCTCAGCAATGGCCCCACGCCGAACTCATCATCCTCGACAACGCCTCGGCTGACAACTCCCCGGACACCATCCGCCACTGGGCCCGCACCGCTCCCCTCCCCACCACTCTCCTCCTCGAAACGGAACGCCGCGGCATCTGCGCCAACGCCAACCGCATGCTCGCCCACGCCTCCGGAGAATTCTTCGCTCTCATCTCCACCGACGATTACTGGCTCCCGTCCAAAACCGCACGCCAGGTCGCCGCCCTCTCGTCCCTCGGCGAAGACTGGTCAGTCGCCTACTCCGACGCCCTCTGCATCGACGCCACCGGCCATCCCCTGCCCGACCCCTTCATCCAGAGCCACCGCAGCTTCGACCAACTCCCCTCCGGCGACATCCTCGCCGAACTTCTCCGCGGCCCGTTCATCCCGGCCATGTCCACCCTCGTCCGCCGCTCCGCCCTCGCCAAAGCCGGAACCTACGACGAATCCCTCGTCTACGAAGACTACGACATGTGGATCCGCCTC
>CAZSDE010000129.1:0-8411 GCA_964605435.1 uncultured Akkermansia sp. | reverse complement strand
CGTGAGCGGGATGAGCGACAGTAGATTTGCATGAACCACGGCGAAGAAGAGTGAGCTGGCGAGGATGGCGTAGGCCCGCGGGAACCAGCGCCGGGCATTGCTGTAGATGACGCCGCGGAAGACGATTTCCTCCATGAGGGGTGCGCCGACGGCGAGCGTGATGCCCGACAGGATGAGCACGGAGGGATCATCCGAGCGGCGGATGGAATCGATGATCGGCTGCTGGGGCAGGTCGTATCCTGAATTCCGCAGAATGATCACGAGGACGGCATTGACGAGGCCGATGGCGACCGTGGCCGGGACGATCCAGAGGACCGCGGTGGCGAGGGTCTGGGTGATGCCCTGGCGGAACCATCCGAAGAGCTGCCAGACGGGATAATTGCGGATGCGGTGAAGGAAGGTGATGACGAGGGCGGCCAGACCGGCCTGGAAGATGATCTGGGTGGCGAGGAGACGGGGGCCGAGTTCGAGTTGGCCGCCTTTTCCGGGAGCGCTGGCAGCGGGGCCCATGATGGCGGAGATGACGAGGACCATGGCGAGGGCGAACCATGCGTCCGGGCGGCACCACCATTGATGGAGAGGAAACAGGTCCTGCGATCCCGGGACCGCAGCACGGTCATGACCGGGATGGACAGAAGGATCGCCGCGAGAACGGCGAGGAGGATGAATTGCTCGGAATGGGCGGGCATGATGGCGGAGAGAAGATGATCCTTCTGTGCGTGGCTGCAATGCGGTTGCCGTTGCTGGAGGAACGCATGAAGACAGTGAAGGAACACCACGAAACCGCATGATTCCCGTCCTTTCTCTCCGTCCCGGACTTGTTCTCTGTGCTGTCATGGCGATGGCCGGGGTGCGGGCGGAAGAACCGGAGCGGCGGCGGGGCGGGCTGGAGGCCGAGCCCCCGGGACCGCCTGCCCTGACCGAATACAAAGGACGCACCATTGCGCAGACCATGCACTGGACCGGGGCGGAGTGGCTGCTGCGGGAGAACCGCGAGCAGGAGGAAAATGCCGCTCTCATGCTGCAGCAACTGGGCCTCAGGGAAGGCTGGACCGTCTGCGATCTTGGCTGCGGCAATGGTTATCATGCCCTGACCATGGCGAAGACCGTGGGAGCGAAGGGAAAGATTCTCGCCGTCGACATTCAGGAACAGATGCTCGCCATGCTGAAGGCGCGGGCCGAAGGCCGGGGGCTGGGGAACATCGAAACGATCCACGGCGAGGCATGGGATCCGAAGATTCCGGAATCGTCCTGCGATCTGATTCTGCTCGTTGATGTGTATCATGAATTCAGCCATCCCGAGCATCTGCTCAAGGCGATGAGGCGGGCGCTGAAGCCTGAGGGGCGCGTGGCCCTTGTGGAATTCCGGGCGGAAGACGAGAACGTGCCGATCCGGCCCGAGCACAAGATGAGCCGCGCGCAGATTCTCAAGGAATGGCTTCCGGCGGGCTTTGCATTGGAATCCGAGTACCGGGAACTGCCGTGGCAGCACCTGATGTTCTTCCGCCGCGATGACGGCAAGGCGGCCGGACCTGACGAAAAGTCGGGTGCCGAGCAACCGGAGGAGCGCCGCCGCGTCGTGCCTGCCGGGGAAAGCCGCTGATTCATCCGGAACCGATTGCTTCATCAGAGCCATGCCGAGACCAGCGAGATTCAGCGACAACCGCAAGACAGGAACGGCCCCCGAGCCGCGGCGGCATCGTCATACCGATTACAGCCGGGATGTGGCGGTGGGGAACGAGGATGATCTGGAGGCGATTCTGGAGAAGGCGGTGGCTCCTCTGCTGCTGATTCTGGATCAGGTGACTGACCCTCACAATCTGGGAGCCTGTCTGCGGACGGCGAATGCGGCCGGGGTGGCGGCGGTGATTGCGCCGCGGGACCGGTCTGCGACCCTCACGGAGACGGTGCGGCACATTGCGTGCGGGGCTGCCGAGCTGACGCCCTTCATTCAGGTAACGAACCTTGCGCGCACCATGGAGCGTCTCAAGGAACGGGGTGTCTGGATCACGGGGACGGCCGATGAGGCATCGAAGTCGCTTTATGAGATCGATTTCCGCGGGCCATCGGCGATTGTGGCCGGGGCGGAAGGTCCGGGGATGCGGCGGCTGACGTCGGAGAAGTGTGATTTCCTTGTGAAGATACCGATGCTGGGCGGGGTGCCCTGTCTCAATGTGTCCGTGGCGGCTGGGGTCTGTCTGTTCGAGGCCGTGCGGCAGCGGGTTGGTCCGGCGGGAGCGGCTGGATCAGGCGGACGCTGAGGCGGGCACATCCGGGGCGGCGCTGCCGGATTCCGGAGTCCGGAAGAACGAGACGGAGCCTGTGGTGGTGTTGAGGAGGCCACCGATGATGGCGATGGTGCCGTTGGTGACGAGTTGGTCGATGGAAGGACTGAGTCGGCGCAGTTCCCGGATGGTTTCCTGCGGGTTGGTAGCGGGGTTGGCCGCGCCGCCGTGGTGGCCGAGCACCACGACGAGCCGGGCCGCGCCGGCTGAGCAGGCCTTTGCGAGGCTGGCCGCGGTGATTTCCGTGGCGGCGTGTCCGGTGACCGAGACGCTGGCGATTTCTCCGGGGGCGGTATCGAAGACGAGGTCCGGGCCGAGCGGGGAATCCGAGCACGACAGGATGGCTGCAATGGGGGCCGCGGGCTCCATGGGCGGGCGGGCGTCGCGCCGGATGGAATGGCCTTCTGCAAAGCGTTCGTTGCCGGCCTTGAGGATACCGAGAACGCCTGCGGGAGTCAGTTCCGAGCGCTTTTCGAGGCTGAAGAAATCGACGAACTGAACGTGGTCGTCCGAGACATTGTGGTCCTTGAGTCCGAGGAAGCCGAGTTCGATGCCGTGAGCGGCGGCGGTGGTATCGCGCAGGTCCGAGAGGAGGTCGCGGATATCCGGGTCGATGTAATCCGTCTTGCGGGCGTCGATGATGACTCGTCCGCCTCTGGGTACTTCGTGGATCGTGCGTTCGAGGGCGGCCTTGTTGAGGAAGCTGACCTGGTTGGCGAGTTCGATGCGGAGGACGTCGCCGCCGGCGTGTTTCTCCACGATGCGGCGGAGCGGTCGGCGGAGATTACTGTGGAGAATGAAGAGAATGCTGATGCCGAGGCCGATGATGACGCCGGTGAGGAGGTCGGTGAGGACGATAGCGGCAATGGTGATGACAAACGGGAGGAACTGGGCGCGGCCCTCATTCCACATTTCGCGGAACAGCTTCGGGCTGGCCAGTTTGAAGCCCGTCACGATGAGAATCGCGGCGAGGGCCGAGAGAGGGATTTCATTGAGCCATTGGGGCACCGTGACGACGCAGCCGATCAGGAGCAGACCGTGCAGGATGGCACTGAGCTTGGTGCGGCCGCCTGAGTTGATGTTGACGGACGAACGCACGATGACGCTGGTCATGGGCAGACCGCCGGCGAGGCCTGACATGAGATTGCCGACGCCCTGGGCCACGAGTTCGCGGTTCGGAGGTGACTGGCGCTGGTCGGGATCGATTTTATCGACAGCCTCGAGGTTGAGGAGAGTTTCGAGGGACGCCACGAGGGCGACCGTGAAGGCAGCCTTGTAGACCAGAGGGTTCGTGAAGTGGCTGAAGGCGGGAGTCTGGAGAAATCCGGCGAAGTCGCCGAGGCTGGCGGCAACGGGTACCTGGACGAGGTGGCTGGCCTTGATTTCCCATGCATGGCCGAGTCTGCGGAGCAGGAGATTGACGCCGACGCCGAAGAGCACGACCACGAGAGCCGGGGGCACCGGAAGTTTTTTGAGTGCCTTGACCTTGTCCCAGCCGATGAGGAGCAGGATCGAGAGAATTCCGATGAGGGTGGCTCCGGGGAGGATGTCCGAAGCGGTTGCGAGGAGTTCGCTGAACGTGTTTTGGCTGTCCGGCTGCTGGAAGCTCATTTCGCCTTCGGCATCCGCGTCGTGTCCGAGAACGTGCGGGATCTGCTTGAGAATGAGGATGAGTCCGATGGCCGCGAGGAGGCCCTTGATGACGCTGGTGGGAAAGAATGCCGCGATGAACCCGAGCCGGAACGTGCCCATGAGGATCTGCATGACCCCGGCGATGGCGACCGCCGCGAGGAAGGGTTCGAATCCACCGAGGGCTGCGATCTGGGCCGCCACGATGGCCGTGAGTCCGGCGGCAGGGCCACTGACGCTTTTGTGGGATCCGCTCAGGATGCCGACGGCAATGCCGCCGATGATGCCCGAAATGATGCCGGAGAAAAGCGGGGCATTGGAGGCGAGGGCGATGCCGAGGCACAGCGGCAGCGCTACCAGAAAGACCGCGATGCTGGCGGTGATATCGCGGGGCAGCGTGGCGGCGAGCGGGGGATTGCTGGTCGACATGGAAGACTGGGGGGAAAGAGAGATGGAGAGAGGATGAAGCGGTCCCGGTTAGGGGATTTCCCGATGAGAAACCGTTCATTCCCAACAGGGCTTCAAAGAACGCCTGCCAGAAACCGGTGGATGCAGCAAATCCGGAAAAAATGTGGCGGCTGGGTAGGCCGGACAGGGATCGAACCTGTGACCCGCAGATTATGAGTCCGCCGCTCTACCATTGAGCTACCGGCCCGCGCTGGGGGGAAGATGCCGATGCCGTGCGTCTGGTCAATGGCGGCTCTTCTCCGGTGGCGGTAGATTCCTGCAGTCAGGATTTCTGATCCTGACTTGGGCTGAGGGGCTGCTGACGGAGGTAGGAAGCGACCGCCTGGCTGCGGGAGCTGACATTGAGCTTCTGGTAGATGCTCTTCACGTAGGTATTGACGGTGGAGTAGGCGAGGCCGAGCCGGTCGGCGATTTCCTTGTAGAGGAGGCCATCGGCGAGGAGTTGCAGGATTTCGTTCTCGCGGTTGCTGAGGCGTTCTTCGTGCGGGGATGGGCGATGGAAGAAGGCGAGGACCTTGCGGGCGATGGCACTGTCCATGGGGACGCCGCCGGTGGCGACGTCGCGGATGGCTTCGTGCAGTTCGCGTTCCGTACAGGATTTGAGGAGGTATCCGGAGGCTCCCGCCTTGAGGGCGCGGAAGACGAGGTCGGAATCGTCATAGACCGTGAGCATCACGAATTCCGTCTGCGGGAGGAGGGGTTTCAGTTTGGCGACGCAGGCGATGCCATCGACTTCCGGCATGGAAATGTCGACGAGGGCAACGTTTGGCTGGCAGGCGGGCATGAGGTCGATGGCGTTCTGCCCGCCTTCGAAGGATCCCGCGAAGATGCAGCCGGGGAGGCGGCTGATTTTCCGTGAAAGGACGGAAAGAACGGTCGGTTGGTCGTCGACGACGGCGACTCGGGTGGGCATGGCAACAGGGAGGCGGGAGGTTCGGGTGCGGCTGCGTCAGGCTGGCTGTGGCAGCGGGATGGAGAAGGCGACGGAGGCTCCGCCGTCTGGGAGATTGGAGAACTGGAGGGAGCCGCCGAGGGCGGCGATGCGTTCGCGGAGGTTCTGGAGGCCGTTGCCCGCCGGGGATGTGGTGGGAGGAAAGCCGCGGCCATTGTCTTCGATGGCGACATCGATGCGTGAGCCGGTGGATTTCATGCGTAGGGTCATGCGGGAAGCGCCCGAATGCTTTACGGCATTGTGGACGGA
This sequence comes from uncultured Akkermansia sp., assembly GCA_964605435.1. Classification (GTDB taxonomy): domain Bacteria; phylum Verrucomicrobiota; class Verrucomicrobiia; order Verrucomicrobiales; family V1-33; genus V1-33. The sequence continues at coordinate 2,828 of CAZSDE010000129.1, read as the reverse complement.
TTCCTTGCAGGCGAGGGCGATCTGCTGCCGGGTGGCGGAAGGGATGGTGAGGGAGTCTGCATTTCCGTCGATGGCGAAGGACCATGAAATGGGGGTCTGGCGGGTCCAGCGGGCGACCGCGCGGGACAGGTAAGCCACGGTACTGGACCATGAATCGTGGCGGGGGTTGAGGACCCAGACGGTTTCGTCCATGGCGTGAATGAGTTCGCGGGAGCGCTGGGCGACGAGGGAGGCGTCGCGGTTGAGCGGGTTGGCGTGGATGAGTTCGTCGCCGAGCATGGCGATTTCGGTGAGGCCGACGCCGAGGTCGTCGTGCATATCGCGGGCGATGCGGCTGCGTTCGTCGAGGAGGGCGCGGTCGATGGCTGCCTGTTCGCGGAGGTTCCGGAGTTTGGCGGCGAGGGTGGCTCTGGTGATGCCGATGGCGGCGAGGAGGATGGCGGTAGCGGCGGTGGTGATGAACCATGGGCGCAGCCAGAGCGGGGCTGCGACGGAGAAGGGGAACGAGGCGGGCGGTGAGGTGCGGCCATGGCGGTCGGTGGCACGGACTTCGAAGCGGAAGCTGCCGTGGGGTGGCTGGCGGAAGACGACCGAGCGGCTGGGACCGTGAGACGTCCATGCCGATTCGATGGGGTGGAGCCGTGTTTCGAAGGTGGCATTCTCCGGCTGGGCGAGGCCCGGGGCGGTGAAGGTGAATTCGATGCGGGACGGGTTGGGAGGGATGGTGCTTTGAGGCTCTGTGGGGCTGCCGTTGACGAGGCACTGCTCGACCGTGGCGGATGGGGATTGGCTGGCGGCCCGGAAGCGGTCCGGGCGGACTTCGACGACCCCGATGGAGCTGACGAACCAGAGACGGCCATCATTTCCCCGAATGGCGGTGGTGTGGGCCTGGCCGCTGCCGGTATGGCCGGCGAGCCCATCGGATGGGCCGAAGCGGGTCACTGGGGGGAACGCACCATTGCCCGCGAACCACGCATCGAGGGGATCGGCTGCAATGCGCAGGAAGCCTTTTTCGCCGCTGAGCCAGAGGTTGCCGGAATCGTCGGTGGTGACGCCGAAGAGGTGATCGTCGGGCAGGCCGTCGCGTGAGGTGGCGGCCTTGAATGATCCATCGCGCCAGTGCCAGAGGCCGCCGCCGCCGGTGGCGATCCAGAGGGTTTCGCCAAAGAGGAACATCGAACGGATGGGGGCCGTGGGGGCATCCGGGGGAACGCCGATGGTTTCTGACTTGCCATCCTTCCAGCGGAAGAGTCCATGGCCGGCTGTCCCGATCCAGAGCCAGCCGTTGCTGGCGGGGATGAGGGTGCGGACGTCCGCCGGGCCGTCGCGGAATTTCGGAGTTTCGGGTCCCCTGGGGCCCATGAAGATGAGAGGGCTTTCGCCGGAGCGACCGATCCAGAGGCCGCCTTTGGGATCGGGCTGGAGGACGCGGACGGGGGTGTAGGGCCCGGGGACGTCGCCGACCATGCTGATGCCGCCGCTGGTGGTCTGGAGGAGACGGCCATCCGCGGCGGAGACGAGGAAATTTCCGTCGGTCGTGGGAGTGGCGGCAAGGACTGGAACCACGGAGCCATCGGGGTCCATGGGCGTCATGATGGGTTCGGCACGGTCTTTGATCAGTCTGCTGATGCCTGCGTCGGCGGTCACTGCGATGACCGAGCCATCCGGGAAGCCGCAGAGTGAGGAAATGCGGGCGCTGCGGAGGTTGCGGCGGCTGTCCCAGCGGATGAAGACGGCTGGCTGGATGCGGCTGAGTCCCCCGTTTTCCGTGCCTGCCCAGAGGTCGCCCTCCCGGTCGGTGATCATGCAGAGGACATTGACGGCCCCGAGGCCATCGTCTGTAGAGAGGTGCCAGTGGGCACGGGTTTTGTCGAAGAAGTGGAGGCCTTCGCATCCGGTGGCGAGCCAGAACGAACCGTCCGGGGTTTCGAGGCCGGAGTTCAGGTGAGCGGGGCACCACGTTCCGGTTTTCCCCGTGGGCAGCGGGGACTTATCGGGCCAGCGGAAGACCTCATTCCCATTGGTGAACCAGTGGGCGGCCTTCTGACCCGGCGTGAGGCTGCGCCATGGGTTGCCGAGGAAGGGGGCTATGAGGACGAGGGTGTTGCCGGACACCGACCAGAGGCCGGTTCTGGTGGTGATGGAGACTGTGCCTTCCGGGGTGACTGAGGCGGAGTACGGTCCGGGGGAAGTGGACTGCCATGAGGCGGAGAGGGGTTCGAGGGTGGAGCCCCGGAAGCGGCTTACGTCCCCGTTGGCGGTGGTGATCCAGAGGCTGCCGTCCTTGTCTTCCGCGAGGCGCGTGATCGCTCCGGTGAGGCCTGGTTGTCCGGCGGCGAGAACGGGGACGAACTGATTTTCCGAGAGGGTGACGATGGCTCCGCTGGTGGATCCGGCCCAGAGGCGGTTATGCTGGCCGGCGGCGAGCGTCTGGAGGAAATTCCCGGGGGTTTCTGCCGGTGCCGAGGGGATCAGGGAAAAGCGGACGCCGTCGAAGCGGGCGACGCCGCGCGGGGTGGCGGCCCACAGGTAGCCGTCGCTGGTCTGGGCGAGTGAGTGGACGGTTGGGGCGGGCAGGCCCGCTTCCATGCTCCATGTGCGGACGAGAAAGCGGTCGGCTGGGGATGAGGTGGCGGAGTTGTCCGGTTCCGCGCCGGGAAGGACGGGAGCGAAGGCGACGGCGGTCAGGGCAAGGAGAGATCGGAAGCAGCAGGCCACGGGAAAATCGATTACTTTCGCGAAGCCGACCGAATGTGCAATTCCCTGGAATTCGCGGGGGCAGGGGGGGTGGCGGGGAATCCGCTGGCGGGGGGGCGGAGGCTGTGGCA
>CAZSDE010000128.1:0-8429 GCA_964605435.1 uncultured Akkermansia sp. | reverse complement strand
TGCCGCGTTCGAGAACAAGTTCGGATACCTGGATGTGCCGCGAAGCCGCTTCATCGAAGGTCGAGCTGAAGACCTGGCAGTCGACCGTTTCGCGGAAATCGGTGACTTCCTCCGGCCGTTCATTGATGAGGAGGACGATGAGTTCGATTTCCGGATGGTTCCGGCGGATGGAGGCGGCGATTTCCTTGAGGAGGACAGTCTTGCCGCCGCGGGGCGGGGCGCAGATGAGGCCGCGCTGACCCTTCCCGAGAGGGGACACGATATCCACGACGCGTGGACCCACCGAGCGAGTCGATGGATTTTCAAGGATAATGCGTTCCGATGGAAAAAGGGCCGTCAGTTTGTCAAAGTGCAGAGGCGGCTGCCAATCGGTCGCAGGAACGCCTTCGATGGCGACAATCTGGTCGCTGCAGAGGCACTTTTCGCGGGGGTCGCGCGGCGCACGGGCTGTCACCGTGATTTCGAGACCCGGACGGAGGTTGAAGCGCCGCACCACGGGGATGGCGATGAAGACATCATCCTGGAAGGGAGCGAAATTGAAGAGGGGGTCGCGGAGCAGTCCGAATCCGTCGCGGGTGATGTCGAGGATGCCGGTGGCATTGATGACGGTTCCCTTGCGGCTGTAATGGCAGAGGATCTCGAAGACCAGCTGGTGACGGGAACGGACCCCGCCGATGCGCAGTCCGAGTTTCGTGCCGAGATCGTAGAGGGCCTGCACCGGCATGCGGAGGAACTCGTTGAGGGAAACCGTCTCCGGAATCGGAGGGGGCTGATCCTCGGCCTGTGCGCTCCGGGGATGGCCAGGCGCGGTGTCCTCAGGCTGTGCTGGCAGTTCGGTCACTGCCGAAGGGTTTTCTTCAACCATACGATAAAGAGTTGGGTTTGGCGGACGAGGGTATCAGGCACGCCGCCATTCCAGATGACCACGTTGGCGCGTCTGACTTTCTCCGCAATGGGAAGCTGAGCGGAAAGCATGCGGTCGGCTTCGTCCGGCGGCAGGGAATTCCTGGCGATGAGGCGGTTTTTCTGGGTCTGGGGACCGCAGGCGACGACAAGTTCAAGGTCACGGGGAAGGGGGAAATTCGATTCGTAGAGCAGTGGGACGTCCATGAGAAACCACGGAGCGCCCGAGGACCGGGCTGATTCGAGTGAGGCTGAGCACGCCGACCGAACCATGGGGTGAAGGACCGATTCAAGGTCCTGTCTGGCTTTGGGGTTCCGGAAAACGAGATCCCGCAGCCGCGGCTTCAGAAGATGACCGGATTCATCCAGTAGACCACCTCCCAAGACATCTTGGATCGTAGCCGCCACCTCACTGGTTGTCAAGAAGCGTGCGACTGCGGCGTCGCTGTCGAAGAAGGCAGTCTCCGGTTCGAACTGGAGAAAGTGCCGGGCGAAGGTGGACTTGCCGGTCGCAATGCCACCGGTGAGAGCAATCACGTTCATGTCTGCGCGGTAAGGATTATCCGGAACACGGGACCCGGGGAAGGAGAATCCCGGCAAGGAAAAAGGGGCGGAGTTGCCTCCGCCCCTTTCCAAGGGAATGCCGATGTGATCGGGAATTACTTCTGGATGATCGGGAGGAGATCCGTCGACGGTCCGGGCGGGATGTCGGAGGGGATCACTTCCGGATCAGGTTCGGTCGAACCATGAAGATCCTGGCCGGACGGGTCGATGAGACGGCCAGTCACGTAGATCATGAGGTTCTTCTTGTAGTGTTCCTCGGCCTTGGTCTTGAACAGGCGTCCGATGAGCGGGATGCTCGAGAAGATGGGCACCTTGTCCTCGACGGACTGTACGTCTTCGCGCATGAGTCCACCGATCCCGACCGTCTGGCGGTCCCAGATGAGGACCTGCGTCGACAGTTTCCGGGTAGCGAAGACCGGCTGGAGGATCTTGTTCTCGGTGAGCACCACCGGTTCCGACTGACCGAGAGCATTGATGCCGGTGGTCTGAATCGGGCTACCGTAGTTGATGAAGCCTTCGAACTCGATGATTTCCGGCGCGAGCTGGAGGTCGATGGTGTAGCCGTCGTCGCCGACGGTGGCTTCGACTTCCATGGTGACCCCGGTATTGCGGAACTGGAAGCTGTTCGGGTTGGCTGGCGTGACCGGGAAGGAACCGCCCTGCTGAGCGCCACCTCCGAGACCGCCGCCACCGCCGATGCCAATGCCGCCACCGAAGTTCTGCGGGATCTGGGGAGGATCATACTCCGTGGGGTACGGGAACTCTCGGATGATCTCGATCTTCGAACGCTGTCCGCCGCGGACGATGACGCTCGGAGCGGTCATGAGGTCGACACCCTTCTTCTGGGAGAGGGCGCGCATCACCATCTGGAACTGCGGGTCCGTGAAGACACCGGCGAGCGCAAAGGTGGCAGGGGAGACCGAGCCGGCTGCCGTGGCCGAACCACCTCCGAGGAGGGCGTCGATGGCTCCGCGGGAAATGGCATCCGATCCGAAGCGCAGGCCGCGGGTGAGCGGGTTGCCTCCGACGGGACCCGAACCGGCACCCGGATTCACGAAGCTGTAGTCGCCGGAATCGAGCGGGCTGGCATTGCCGCTGGTGCCGCCGCCTGCGAAGACGCCGTCGCCACCGACATTGAACGCACCGACGAGCCAGTCGAAGCCGAGTTCATCCGTATTCCGCTGGCTGACTTCCACGAACTTGGTCGTGATGAAGACCTGCTTCACGGAACCCGAGACCACCATGCCGTCGACGAGGGTTTCGACGAGGTCGAGTTGCTCGAAGGTATTGCGGACGATGAGGCGGCCCGTGGAGGGGTCGAACGAAGCCATGGTTCCTTCAGGGAACTGCACGCCGAGGGAAGAAAGCACCTCCTTGGCGTTCGGCTTACCCTTCAGCTTGGGGCCGGAATCGGCTTCAGCACCACCGCCGGCAAATGGATCAGCAGGTCCAGCGGAATCCGCTTCGCCACCGCCACCCGCGCCGCGGCTCAGGAAGTCCGGGGGAGCGCGGAACGTGCGGGTTGTCATGCTGCCACCGGTGCCTTCGGCGGCCGGCACGATCACGACGGCATTCGGCTGAATGTCATAGCGCATGTTGGCGACCTCGGAGATGCTCTTGATGGCATCGAGGAGCTTGACGCTGCGCAGTTCGAGAGTCACCGGTTTGGCTCCCGTGGTGCTCTTCACGATGAAGTCGACGCCGCGCTGATTCGGGTCGGCGCTGGTCGTGTCCGACTCGATGCTCTTGCGCTTCAGGTAGCTGATGACTTCGTCGATGGCCGCTTCATTGAACTGAATCCGGTCGATCGTGATGTTATTGAGCTTGAACGTGATGGGGGCGGAATTGGCGTCATCGATGACGTCGCCCTGCACCTTGGGAATGTTGGCTCCGCCGGGGACCGGAGTCACCCACATGGCGTCGACCTCATTGAGCATCTTGATGCGTGTGTGGTCGCGGGCCGAGCGGTAGTAGTTCGACTTCTCGCGTTCCGTGCGCTCAAGCTGGCGGCGGGCGGCTGTGTTGTACGGGTCGATCGCGAGGACGCGGTTAAACTGGTCTTCGGCCTGCTTGTACTGGCCGAGTTCGTAGTACCCGAGGCCCATGCGGAGGAGGCGGCGCACTTCTTCCGTGTTCTGGTAGTGCTTCTCGCTCATCGCCTGATTGAAGATATCCGGATCGTCGAGATCCTTCATCAGCTTCTTGGCTTCCGCATTGTTCGGGTCGACATTTTCGGCGAGGACTTCGTTGAGGAGCCCCTTGGCCTTTTCGACACCGCCGCGGTGACCGAGGTCACGGGCGTGGTTCACGGCGGCGCGGGAGAACTTGGCGATGACGCGGTTGCGGTCGACGGCATTCACGGAACCGAGCGGAATCAACTGGAGGGCCGTGCGGTACCTGCCGACCGCCCCCTCGTAGTCCTGGTCGAGCATCATCTGATCGCCCTCGGCTTCCGCGGAGAGCGCCTCAGCGACCCGCTGCTGGCGTTTAATGATTTCCAACTCAACGATGGACGAACCGCCGTAACTGCCTCCTGTGCCGGCAACGGAGACCGATGGGCACGCGGTGGCGCAGGCTAGTCCGGCAATCATTGCCTGACGATGCAGATTCAGCACTGGCTTTCTCATGAGTTCAAACAGGTTATCAGGGTTGGGGAGTAAAATTCAATGAAAACTTCGGGTTGTTTGGAAATTCCGGGGATATTTATGGCAGACGAGGCGTGGAGAGAATCATTTAAGTTCAAGGGAAAATTGGGTTTTTTCGGTTTTTCCTGGCTCCATGTATTCGAGGTCGACTTGCTGGTCGGTGACCTTGAGGATGGTGTATTTGGCATCCGGCACGGAGGGGAAAGAGATTTCGGCGCCTTCACCGCCTTCGGCGACTTCGTCCTTGCCGAGGGTGTTGGTGATTCTGGCGCGGAGGGTAGGCAGATCGAGAACCTTGCCGAGGACGATTTCGAGGGGTTTCGCCTTCGGGTTCTTGATGTCGGTGAGGATGACGACCGGTTTGATATCGGTGATGCCGCCGTCCTTGACTTCGCGTTTTTCGACCTTGGAGATCTGGTAGACAGCCTCGCCGCCTTTTTCGATGGCGAAGTTGTCTCCGACCTTGGTGAAGGCGGTGAACTTCTTGGCGGCGGGAGCGGTGCGCTGGATCTGGAGGTCGGAATCGCTGATGTAGGAAACGAACTTCAGGCTGAGTTCATCCTTCAGGATTTCCTTGAAGACGAGCTTGGTATGGGCGGCTGGGAGGCTGCGGGCGTCTTTGGGATTGCTTTTGCCGACGAATTCCTCGGCGTTGCTGAATCCATCGCCGTCGGTGTCGGTACAGCCACTCGTTATCGATGGGGGGGCGGACCTGCTTGGCGTCGGTGGCGAGGATGGGGATGACGTTTCCGTCAACGGTCTTGAGGACCGGAGCGGAGACAAACAGGCTGATTGGCTTGCCTTTGACCACCGGGGGCTTGAATTCGGCTGTTTCCGCGAGGCGGGTGAGGGCGGCATCGACCCGGGTCGACGAGGTGTCTTCGCCGAAATTGGCGTTCTGGCGGACCTCGTCTTCGGCAGGGAACTGCTGGGCGAAGCCGAGGACTTTGGAGACGAGGAGTCCGCCGGTGAGTACCGCGAGGGCACCGAAGAGACCGAGGAGAAGGCGGTCGTATTTAGCTTTGAGCCATTCCATGGGAATCGTGCGTGAAGAGATCGTTTACTTGGCGGGAGTTGCCGCGGGGGTGGCCTCGGCGGAGGGGTCGAGGAAGCGGATCAGGTCGAGGTCGAGATAGAGGGTGACTGATTCGTTTCCGAGGATGTATTTGGCGTCCCGTTTGACGGTGGTCTTCGTTTCCGGGTCCTCCTTTTCCTCCATGATGACGGTGACGGCCTTGTCCGGGCCATCCTTCATGGCGTTTTCGACCTTGAGGGTGCGGATGGTGAAGAAGTGGGCACCGGCTTCGCCGGGTTTCACGTTGGCGAGGGCCGAGAGGAACTGGGTGATGGCGATGTTCGATCCGGTCACCTCGAGCTGCATGGGCTGTCGCTCAAGAACCTTGGACTCCTCAACGGCGGGGCCGGCGGGCGCTTTGGTGGCGGCGGCGCGGGCAGCCGGAGTTCCTGGGGCTGGCTTGGCGACTGGTTTGGGCGGGACGCCGGGCTTGCCGGGGGCTGCCGCGGGGGCCGCGTCGGCCTTGGCGGATTCGACTTCGAGCGGGGAGCGCTTGAATGATTCGAGGGAGGTGACTCCCGAAGCCATGGCTGTATTGAGCAGGTAGGTGACGGCGTCGAGCTGGGCGGCCAGCTTCGGGGCAGCTTCGGTGGAGGCGAAGGAATCGCTGTACTTGTCGAAGCCGATGTCGAATTTCTCGCCGAGGGTGACTTTGCGTTCCTTGGCGGCTTCGGTGATGGCGGCGGTGGCGGCGACCAGTTTCTTCTGGAAGCTTTCGCCGGTTTCCGCGGCATTGATGGGGGTTTGGTAGGCCGAGACTCCATCGACGAGGGTTTTCACCTTGGCGGCGAGGGCGTCGACCAGTTGCTTTTTCTTCGCCTCGTTCTGTTCATTGGGGAAGATCGATCCCCGCTGCATGGATTCGAGGGTGGCGCGTTTGGCTTCGTAGCTTTCCTTGGCTTCCGTGGCGGACGAGCTGGCGGACCATGCGAGGTAGCCGAGGCCGAGAGTACCGATTCCCAGCGCGGCGAAATATCCGGGCAGGAATGAATTGAGTTTTCCTTTGCTCATGATGGGCGGGATCCGTGGGACGGTTTACTTCTTGGTGGAGGGGACGATCTGCACCTTGCGTTTGAGGGGCAGTTTCATGTGGAAGGCGTAGCCATCCTTGGCGTCCAGAGCACCGACCTCGTGCTTCACGTAGTCCTGAAGGAACGAGGTCTCGTCCTTGGCATTGAATTCAAAGTACTTGGCCATGGGGCTGGCGGGGTCCTGAGTGCCATCCTCCTTGTAGCCTGCGACTTCCTTGATGAATTTGAGGGCGAGTTCACCGGCGTTTTCGCCGCTGCGGCTGACACCGATGAGGTGGAGGGCATCAACAGGCTTGCGGTCGTCCTTGGTGGCTCCGGGGGCCGACGTGGTGCGCCCGAGATCGAACGGGTTGCCGGGGTCGTCGCCTTCGCTGAGCTGCGGGAGCATTTCCTTGCCGTCGGTGTCGAGCGGGCTCAGTTGCACGATCCACATCTGGTCGTCCTTGATCAGATTGTTGAGGTCGTTGAGCATGGAAACCCAGTATTTCTGGTCGACGATGGTGTCGGCGATGTAGTCCACGCGTGCCTTTTCGGTGGCCTCGCGTGCGGTGGCAGCCTTGATGCCCTTGTCGAAGCGGTCGAGATCGGAGATCTTCGATTCCAGTTCGCCCTGCTTGCGCTGGAAGCTTCCGGCGGCCGAACTGTTGTAGGCCCATGTGCCGATGAGGGTCGAGAACAGGGCGGCGGCGGCACCGTAAAGGTACGGCTTGCGGGAACCGACGTCGCGCGAAGCCTGGACGGCTTTGGGCGATAGGTCGAGTTCCATCGGGCAGGCCATTTCCCGGAGGGCGAGACCGACGAGTTCGCCAAGCGTGTGGGCTTCTGCGGAGACCTGTTCGACGTCGACTTTCGGCCCGACGCTGACGTTGCGCAGGGCATTGAAGTAATGGACTGGGATGCGGAGCTTTTCCTCGAAGACTTCCTTGACGAAGGGGAGGGAAGCCGCGGCTCCGGCGAGGTAGACTTCGGTGGGAGCGGCACCGCCCTGCTGCTGGCGGTAGGCATTGGTGCGGCGGGCAATTTCCCCGTGGATTCGTGCGAGGGCATTGCGGATGACCTTGGACATTGCGTCGATTTCCGGGTCTTCGTGATCGGCGTAGTTGCCGCCGAGGTTGACGAAGCCTTCCGAGACCTTGCGGTTTTCGGCGGTTTCGAAGTCCATGGACATTTCCTTCGCGATGCTCTGGGTGACGGAGGCACCGCCGGTCTGGAAGGAGGAAATGTAGGCCCGGGATCCTTCGATGAAGATAAGATTGGTCGTGCGGGCTCCGAGGTCGACGAGCAGAACGCAGTCCGTGACGTCCGGGTAGTTGTAGCGGAAAGCGTTGTAGAGGGCGACGGGGGCGGCGTCGACGATGGCTGTCTTGAGGCCGGCGCCCTCGACGGCTCCGTTGAGGTCGTTGAGGTGTTCCGAGCGGACGGCGACGATGCCGACTTCGAGTTCACCTCCGCTCTTTCCCATCAGCTGGTAGTCCCAGACAGTTTCCGAGAGCGGGAAGGGGACGGCCTGCTGGGCTTCGAAGCCGACGATTTTGTCGACCTGGTCCTCGCCGAGCGGGGGAAGCTTGACGAATTTGGCGATGAGGAACTGGCCGGGGACGGCATAGTTCACGGGCTGATTGGCTGCCTTGAGTGCTCCCGAGAGTGCACGGACCGCATCCGTGAGGGCGGAGCGGCGCGTACCGTCGGCAGTGGGATCACCGGGCATTTCCGAGAAGGCATAATCCTTCAGCAGCAGGGCACCTTTGGAGCCGAGGCCGAAGCGTGCCATGCCGGCGCGCTGCGATCCCAGATTAAGAGTCAGAACAGATTTTTTTTCCGCCATCGTGGGTGGTGTTTAGAGCGGCGATTGAGATTTCCGTCAAATAGAAAAGCGATTCGTTCCTGAGGAATCAGCGGGGCTTGACTTCCAGGTGGAAGTCGCCCCAGAGGGGAGCGAAGGGAGTTTCCGGTTTGCTCAGGAGCGCGGCTTCCTGAGGGGGAAGGGAGGGATTGGACCACCATTCCTTGTTGGCCTCGCTGGTTTTGCGTCCGACGAGGTTGCCATCGATGTAGACCTGAACGCCCCATGCTTTGACCATGGTGGGGTTGGCCGGGCCGGTGGCGGTGGAGTCGGTGACTTTCTGGAGTTGGGGTGGGGAGATGTAGGCGACCGAGTGGATCTTTTCCTTGATGGGAACGTTGGTGTGGATGATTTTGGCGGTCAGGACT
>CAZSDE010000127.1:8172-8495 GCA_964605435.1 uncultured Akkermansia sp. | reverse complement strand
ACCAGCGACTCACCGTCCCATCCGAATTCATCAGCCGACCCTACCGCATCAATCCGTTCTCCCTCGCCCAGTTCGCCGATACCACGAGCCCAGGCCTCGGCAAACGCGCCCAGACCGGCGCCATCCAGGCAGCCCTCCTCGACTGCTACGAAGCCCAGACAAAACTGCGCGAAGCCTCAGACCAGTTCACCGCCCTCCAACGCCGCTTCGACCGCGATTACCAGCTCTACTCGGAATTCATCACCGATTACGACGACGCCAACAAGGAAGCTTCCCGCAAACTCGCAGACGCCGCCGCCATGACCAAGGCCGCCTTCGCCTTC
>CAZSDE010000127.1:3073-8162 GCA_964605435.1 uncultured Akkermansia sp. | reverse complement strand
ACCACCGCCTCGGGCTTCGCTCTCTCAGCCGACTTCAGCCGCGGCATCTCCGCCGCCATCTCGGAAGGCAGCCCCCAGGAAGTCGGCATGTCCAATGACGTCACATCCGCCGTCCGCATGACCACGCTCCACTACGGAGAAACCATCGCCTACGCCCTCGCCCTCAGCGGCCTCGCCCTCGAATCCCGCGCCGCCCTCCTCGAAGCAGAAGCCGCCGACCTCGAAGGCCAGGCCCAGTCGTTCATCGACGACTACAACTTCGATTCCCTCAAGAAACAGCACGTCGTCGAATTCGAACGCCTCTACGACCAGGTCCTCGCCGCCGCCTTCAGCATCACGGAAAAACTCACGGATCTCCAGCGCGCCAACGAAAAAGTATCCCGACTCTACGGGGAAGCCAGCCAGCTCCTCGCAGAACGCGAAACCTTCCGCCTCCGCGCCGCCTCCGTCATCCAGGGCTTCCGCACCCGCGACCTCGTCTACCGCGAACTCCGCAACGAACAACTCGAACAATACCAGTCGCTCTTCGACCTCGCCCAGACCTACACATACTGCACCGCCAAAGCCTACGACTACGAAACCGGCCTCCTCAGCTCACCCACCGGAGCCGCCTTCACCGACCGCATCATCCAGTCGTACTCCCTCGGCTCATGGAACCTCGGAAATCCCATCACCAAAGGCCCCGGCGACCCCGGCCTCGCTTCCATCCTCGGCAGCCTGCGCGACGACTGGGCCGTCGCCCGCGGACGCCTCGGCATCAATAACCCGGACCGCAACGGCACCCTCTTCTCGCTCCGCCAGGAACTCTTCCGCATCCCCACGGACCAAGCCTCCCAGGACGACAACCTCCTCTGGAAACAAGTCCTCCAGCAGCACATCCGCAGCAACCTCCTCACCGACCCCGACGCCGCCATCTACTGCGCCAACCTCCGCAAACCAGACGGTTCCCCTGTCCCCGGCTTCCTCATCCCGTTCTCGACCACCATCCAGCACGGCCTCAATTTCTTCGGCTGGCCCCTCGCCCCCGGCGACCACGCCTTCTCTCCCTCGCACTACTCGACCAAAATCTTCGCTGCCGGTCTCGTCTTCCGTGGCTACGTCGGCATGGATCCCTACGCCCACGGAACCCCAGGTGCGGCCGGCCCCGCCAGCGCAGCCCCGGACGCCCTCTCCGCCACCCCCTACGCCTACCTCATCCCCACCGGCCAGGATAGCCTCAGAATCCCTCCGCTGGGCGACTCCGGAACAATCCGCTCATGGCAGGTCCAGGATCAGGCCCTCCCCCTCCCCAGAAATCTCGGCGCCATCCCCTCTTCCGGCCTCCAGCTCTTCACCCCCCAGGGCACTCTCAACGAAGAACTCTGGATCCGCAGAAAATACCAGGCCTTCCGCCCAGTCGACGACCCCGCCTACTTCTACAGCTCCATCCCCGCCGAGTTCACCAGCAGCCGCCTCATCGGCCGCAGCGCATGGAATAGTCAGTGGAAACTCATCATCCCTGCCTACTCGCTCCTCCAGAACGAAAACGATGCCCTCGACCGCTTCGCCCGCTCAGTCCGCGACATCGGCATCTTCCTCCGCACCTACTCCCACGCCGGAAACTGATGAAACCCACATCACCACTTCATCAGGTACCTTGCCTCTGCCTCGCCGCAGCCGCCATCCTCGCCGCCGGCTGCGCCCGCCAGAAGTCGGCTCCCACCCACCCAATATCCCCTCCACCCAACGGACCCGGCTCCACTTCCCACCCACCCACGGTCTTCCAGAAGGCATTCTGGAAACGTCCCGCAGCCGATGACCGCTTCCTCCACGCCGAACGCCGCGAATGGACCAACACCTCAGGCGAAGTCGACCGCTGGGACTGGTTCCTCATCATGGAACCATCCCCCGCCACCCGCGACTGGATCCTCTCCAACCCGTTCCTCCTCACCTCCGCTCCCTCCCTTCCCGCCAACTCCCCCCGCCCAGCCGACGACCAGCCCCCATGGTTCCCCGAATCCATCCCCGGCGGCCACTGCTTCGCCTCCCCGTCGAAAAACCTCCGCATCTCCCTCTCGCACGACGGAAAAATCCTCCACGCCACCGACTCCGGCGGAGGACTCACCAGCGCCATCCCCTCCCCTCAGGACAGATAAGGATTGCTCCGCAGTTCCTCCCCCACCGTCGTAGCCGGCCCATGCCCAGGATAAATCACCATCCCAGCAGGCCACCCCAGAATCTCCCGCCGGATCCCCGCCAGCAGTACCTCATGACTCCCCCCGGGAAAGTCGGACCGACCCACCCCGCCAGCCATCAGCGTGTCCCCGCTGAACATCAGCCCTGCCCCCTCGACCACATAAACGAGGCTGTCCGCTGAATGACCAGGCACATGCGCCACCCGCACAGCCAGTCCAGCCACCTCCACCTCCCGGCCCACCTCCCCGCACAGAGGATGTGTCACCCCATACGGCGGCACCCGCACGGCCACCCCCGTCCACTGCGCAAACAAGGGCTCCAGCCGATCCTCCGGCGTGCTCTCCCCCCACGCATACACCGGACACCCTCCCGCCGCCACCTCCGCCGCATCCATCACATGGTCAAGATGACTGTGCGTCAGCAGCAGGGCCGCCACCTCAATCCCCCGCTCTCTCAGAAATTCCCCCATCCCCGGCGGCGCATCAACAACAACCCACCCGCCCGGCGCTTCCAGAACGTATCCGTTGGTAGCCGCAAATCCCCCCGTGAATGTCAGCATCTCACTCATGCAGACCGTATTTCCGACCACGAATCCGATAGACAATCGCAAACCGCAGCCGAAAATCCGACCCGCGCTCCGCTCAACCTTCCCACAGGCATGAAACCATCCGCTCTCCTCACGGCCCTGCCAATCCTACGGTACCTCTGCCTCCCCGCCCTCACCCTCGGCTCCCTCCCCCTCATCCCCACGGCCACCCACGCCCAGGAAGCCAAAACCAGCTTCCCCATCGTCGCCCACTCGGTCGCCAAACTCCTCGAGGAAGCCCACTACTCCCGCGCCGAATTCGGAGACGAACTTGCCCGCCGCGCCCTCCTCCGCTTCATCGAAACCCTCGACTACAGCAAACTCTACTTCACCAAGGCGGAAATCGACGCCTGGAACGCCAAATACGCCACCACCCTCGACGACGCCGTCAACCTCTACCGCCTGGAGCCAGCCCGCGAAATCCACGCCCTCTTCAAATCCAAAGTCACTGCCCGCTTCGACAAAATCAAAGCCATCCTCGAGGGCGGACAACCCCTCGACTTCAAATCCAATGAGTCCGTCGAAATCACCCGCAAGGATTCCCCATGGGCCACCGACGAAGCCGCCCTCGATGCCCTCTGGCTCAAGGAACTGACCCGCGAAATCCTCCAGGAACGCCTCAACCTCCGCCGCGCCGAAGAACGCAAAAAGGAAAAGGCCGAAAAACCAGCCGAAGAGAAACCCGCCGACCCAGCCACGGATAAACCCGCTGCGGAAAAACCAGCCGCCGAAGCCACGCCTAAGAAAAGCCCGGACACCCCGGAACAAAAGGTCCTCAAACGCCACAAACGCTACCTCGACGCCATCGCCGAACAGGACGAGGAAGACATCACCAACTTCTTCCTCTCCGCCATCACGGCCGCCTACGACCCCCACTCGGAATACCTCAGCGCCCCCGAAAAAGGCCAGTTCGACATCGAAATGAAAAAGGCCCTCTTCGGCATCGGCGCCGTCCTCCGCTCGAAAGACGGTGCCGCCGAAATCGCCGAACTCGTCACCGGCGGCCCAGCCGACAAAAGCCAGGCCCTCAAAATCGGCGACATGATCGTCGGCGTCGCCCAGGGCATCGACGGCGAAATGGAGGACATCGAAGGCATGAAACTCCAGAAAATCGTCGAACGCGTCCGCGGCGACGAAGGCACCCTCGTCCGCCTCAAAATCCAGCCGGCCGACGACCCCATGGTCACCCGCGAGGTCACCATTCAGCGCGCCAAGGTCGAAATGAAGGATACCCTCGCCAAAGGCGAACTCATCGAAATCGCCCACCCGGAAAAGGCTGGCTCCCCACCCACCAGAATCGGCTGGATCAATCTCGATTCCTTCTACGCCGACATGGAAAACCGCGACGGAGTCAGCGCCACCAAGGACGTCCGCGTCATCCTCAGCAGACTCGAAAAGGAAAACATCGCCGGACTCGTCCTCGACCTCCGCGGCAACGGCGGCGGCTCCCTCGACGAAGCCATCAAACTGACCGGCCTCTTCATCAAGCCAGGCCCCGTGGTCCAGCAGCGCGATAGCCGCGACCGCCGCGAACCCCGCATCTGGAAAGGCCAGCCCGTCTACAATGGTCCCCTCCTCGTCATCACGGACCGCGCCTCGGCCTCCGCCTCGGAAATCTTCGCAGCCGCCCTCCAGGACGTCGGCCGCGCTGTCGTCGTAGGCGACCAGTCAACCTTCGGCAAAGGCACCGTCCAGACCCTCCTCGACGTCCGCCAGCACATGCCTGTCTTCAGCCAGCGCGACCGCGCCGGCAGTCTCAAGGTCACCATCGCCAAATTCTACCGCATCAGCGGAGGATCCACCCAGAACGAAGGCGTCGAACCAGATATCGTCCTCCCCTCCCGTTACGACGCCATGGATGTCGGCGAACGCTACCTCAAGGACCCCCTCCCCTTCGATAAAATCGAACCCCTCCGCTACAACATGGCGGAGGCCCATCCCCTCCCCATCGAGGCCCTCAAGACCAAAAGCGCCGCACGCATCGCCGCAGACAAGGACTTTTCCTACATCCGCGAATACATCGACCGTACCCGCGAACTCATCCGCAAAAACACCCTCTCCCTGAACGAGGACACCAGACTCGCCGAGGAAAAAACCAACGAAACCCGCAACAAGGACCAGCGCGCCGAACGCAAAGCCCGCATCGCCGCCCTCTCCAAAGCAGGCGACCCCTTCAAGGTCTACCCCATCACCCTCGAAAACGCCGCCGATCCCCAGCTGAAACTCGACTCGGAAACGAAAAAGAAACCGAAAGCCGCCGCCCGGCTCGATGACGAGGAGGAAGCGGAAGAAGATTTTCCAGTGGCTGAAAGAAGCGCAGGAACCGGA
>CAZSDE010000127.1:1844-3063 GCA_964605435.1 uncultured Akkermansia sp. | reverse complement strand
GAAACCAAAAGCCGCCACCCGGCTCGACGACGAGGAAGAACCGGAAGACGATGCCAAGGAAGACGAATTCCCCCACGGCTTCGACCCCGCCAAACTGGAATCCCTCCACATCATCGAGGACCTCGTCAGCGCCACCCAGCCGAAGCCGGAACCGAAGGACACCGCGAAATCGGAATAATCCTCCCCAATCGGTGACGCTCTCCTGCGACGATACTGGGATCTTCCTGCCCTGCCCGTCCTGTCAGGCAGAAAACCGCATCCCGTTCGCCCGCATCGGCTCCGCCGCCCGCTGCGGCCACTGCCGGGCCACCCTGCCTTCCCCAGACGCCCCAGTCGATATCCCTTCGGCCTCGGCCTACGCCCAGCTCAAAGCGACTTCTGGGCCCCATGGTGCGGTCCCTGCCGCATGATGGCCCCGGAATTCGCAAAGGCAGCCGCCATGGCCAAGGGCGAATTCCTCTTCGCCAAAATCAATACCGACAAGCTCCCGGACGTCGCTTCCGACTTCAACCTCAAGGGAATCCCGGCTTTCGCCCTCCTCCGCAAAGGCCTCCCGCCCAACCTCTCCTCCGGTGCCCAGCCCGCCAGCCAGCTCCTCGCATGGCTGCGTTCCCAGTGACAAGGCAGGCGCTTCCACCACAGCCACCGCGGCAGCCCTGAACCCCGTCACCCCCGCTACGCCGTAAACCGTTCCCGGATCTTTCCAATGAGATCCGCCACCAGCGGATCCGGAAAATGCCGGGCCGCCGTCAGCGCAAAGTACCGCTCCACCAGACCAGGAACCCGCTGCACCCGCAGCAGCACACTGTCCTCCAGTTCCCGCTGCACCACAATCTCCGGAACCAGCGCATACCCTGCCCCGGACAAGGCCAGCAACCGCAGCAGCGCCATGTCGTCAATCTCCGCCATCAGCTTCGGCTCCACCCCGGCCTGCGCCAGCATGGCATCGAATTCCGCACGCAGCGGACTCCGCTCGGACGGCAGAAACACCGGCACTCCCTGCAGCCACCGCGGAAAACTCCGCTTCCGCTCCCCCGCACGCTCCCGACCCACCAGATAAACCGGCATCTCCAGCAGCAAATGACTGTGCAGCCTCCGCTCCCCCGTCTCCCGCTGCGGAGCCGGCACCGGCGAAATCAGCACGTCCAGCTGATGATTGAGCAACCTCGGCAGCAGCGACGGTGGCCAGGTTGGACTTGCTCTCGCGTCGATTGGGGAC
>CAZSDE010000127.1:0-1827 GCA_964605435.1 uncultured Akkermansia sp. | reverse complement strand
AGCAGCGCCCTCAGTTCCCCCGCCTCCACCGTAACCCGGTCCACGCCACTCCGGATCACCGGCTCCACAAACGCATACTGCAGGTTCTTGGAAAGAATGCTCACCGCCCCCACCCGCACCACCCGACCACCCGCACCACCCTGATCCTCCAGACTCTGCAGCATCTCCCCACCCAGATCAAAAATCCGCTGCGCATAATCAAAAACCACCCGGCCCATCTCCGTCAGCTCCATCCGCCGCGACACCCGCTCGAAAAGCGCATGACCCAGCGCTTCCTCCAACGACCGGATCTGCGTGCTCACCGCCGACTGCGCCACCCGCATCTCACCCGCCGCACGGGTCACCCCGCCCGTCCGCGCCACCATCCAGAACGCATGCAGATGCAGATAATTGAGCCGGTCCATAGTTCTTAAATACAGAACAACTCCATGCTTTTTATCTGTTGGATAGCAGGATTTCCACAGACGAGAAACGGGGCGCTCAAGGGCCCGGGGCGATCACCGCACCCCACTCCCGCCAGCGTACCCAACCATGAATACACACCACATCACCCTCATCCCCGGAGACGGCATCGGACCAGAAGTCACCAACGCCACCAAACGCCTCATCGAAGCCGCCGGCGTCCGCGTCTCATGGGAAGAAGTCGCCGCAGGCGCTTCCGTCTTCCGCAAGGGCATCGCCTCGGGCGTACCCCGCGAAACCATCGAATCCATCAGCCGAACCAGACTGGTCCTCAAGGGCCCCCTCGAAACACCGGTCGGCTTCGGAGAAAAAAGCGCCAACGTCACCCTCCGCAAACTCTTCGAAACCTACGGCAACATCCGCCCCGTGCGCATGCTCGAGGGAGTCCCTTCCGCCTACCGCGGCCGCCCCATCGACCTCGTCATCGTCCGCGAAAACGTCGAAGACCTCTACGCCGGCATCGAACACCAGCAAACCCCCGGCGTCGCCCAGTGCCTCAAACTCATCTCCCGCAAGGGCTGCGAGAAAATCGTCCGGCTCGCCTTCGAAGTCGCCCGCGCCGAGGGCCGCAAATCAGTCGCCTGCGCCACCAAGGCCAATATCATGAAGCTCACGGAAGGCCTCCTCAAACGCACCTTCGAAGACCTCGCCCCGGAATACCCGGATATCGAATCGTGGCACATCATCGTCGACAACTGCGCCCACCAACTCGTCCGGAATCCGGAACAGTTCGACGTCATCGTCACCACCAACATGAATGGCGATATCCTCTCGGACCTCACCTCGGGCCTCGTCGGCGGTCTCGGCTTCGCAGGCTCAGCCAATGTCGGCAGCGAAGTCGCCATCTTCGAAGCCGTCCATGGATCAGCCCCCAAATACGCCGGAAAGGATGTCATCAATCCCACCGCCATGATCTTCTCTGGCCTCATGATGCTGCGCCACATCGGTGAATTCGACGCCGCCCGCACCATCGAAGACGCCATCGAAGTAACCCTCGCCGAAGGCACCAACCTGACCCGCGACGTCGTCGGCGATGCCAAAGCCGGCGGCACCACGGCCTACACCGATACCATCATCGCCAACTTCGGCCGCCACCTGCCCGATCGCGCCCCGCGCAAACACCGCCCCGTCCAGATGCCAAAGTTCAAACCCGACCCCGTCTACGTCAGGCCAAAGGATCGCAAGGTCATCGGATTCGACCTCTTCGCAGAGTTCGACGGACAACCGGAAACCCTCGGCCCCATCCTCGAAACCGCCAGCCATGGCCTCGCCTGCCACCTCAAGATGATCTCCAGCCGTGGCACCATGGTCTACCCACCCTCCGGAGCCATGACCGATTACGTCGACCACTGGCGCTGCCGCTTC
>CAZSDE010000126.1:0-8527 GCA_964605435.1 uncultured Akkermansia sp. | reverse complement strand
CGATGCGGGCCATGAGAAGGCTTCTGGCGGGGTCGCCGGGGCGGATGACCTGCCAGCCCTCGCCGGCATCCGGCGCGGCCTTGAAGGCGTCATCCGGGCGGTCGAGCCGGAGCTTGGCTTTCCGGTTCTTTTCGTCGGGTCCGTGGCACAGGAAGCAGCGGTCGCTGAGGATTGGCTTCACGTGAAAGTTGAAGTCAATCACGTCGGGGACCGCCGCCGCTGCCGCAGCTGGAAGGAGAAAGGCGAGACGGAGCAAGCGTGGCATGCTGGCCCTTACGGATTCACGGCCCGCGCCTTTCAGCGGCATGGCGGTCTGGACAGATCGACTTTCCGGGGCGAGACACGGGGAGCCATCTGCTCCTTTCCGATACCATGGACCAGCCTTCCGATTCCCTCTGCGCCCGGCGCCGATTTCTTGCCGGGGCCACCGGCCTTGCGGCGACGGCGCTTGCTCTTCCGGGACTTTCTGCGCGCACGAGCAGGGTCTTCGATGACGAGCGGCTGGCGCTCGCCACGAAGGCGCTCGACGATGCGGTCGCGGCGAAGCTCGTGCCTGGGGCGGTCTGGTGGCTGGAACGTCTGGGGGCTGTCCGCAGCGGGCACACGGGCAGCCGGATGATTGATCCGGAAGTGCAGCCGATGCGGCAGGATACGATCTTCGATGTGGCGTCGCTCACGAAAGTGGTGGCCACGGCTCCTTCCATTTTCCTGCTGATTCAGGAAGGCAAGCTGTCGCTCGACACGCGGGTGGGATCGCTCATTCCGGCCTTTGCGGGGAATGGCAAGGATGCGGTCACGATCCGTCATCTGCTCACGCACACGAGCGGGACGCGCAGCGGCATTCCGCGCACGGAGACTCCGTGGTCGGGCTATGCGGAAGGCATTCAGCGCGCCGCCACGGAACCCCTCATCAACCCGCCGGACACGAAGTTCCTCTACAGCGACATCAATTTCATTCTCCTCGGGGAAATCGTGCGGCTGGTGAGTGGATCCCCGGTCAGTGAATTTGCGGCGGCCCGGATTTTCCGTCCGCTGGGAATGCGCGATACCTCGTACCTTCCCTCGCGCCGGCTGGTGGGGCGGATTGCTCCGACGACGCGCGAAGCGGCTGGGCTGGTGCATGGAGTGGTGCACGATCCCACGGCGCGGCTCATGGGAGGCGTGGCGGGGCATGCCGGGCTGTTTTCGACGGCGGGCGATCTGGCGCGCTTCTGCCGCATGCTGCTCAAGGGTGGCCGCACGGATGCGGGCCGGAGAATTTTCACGTCGCGCACGGTCCAGCTCATGACCGGTCCGGTGCGGCTCCGCGATGGCACGGTGCGGACGAATGGATTCGACAACGCCAGCCGCTATGCGGATCCTAAGGGAGAATGCTTTGGCCCGCGCTCATTCGGGCACACCGGCTGGACCGGCACGGCCCTCTGGATCGACCCCGATGTGAGTGCCTTCGTGGTTCTGCTCACGAACCGCAATCACCCTCGGGAAGGCAATGGGGTCAAGGAACTGCGCTGGCAATTCGGCACGCTGGCCGCCGAAGCCATGGGACTGCCCAAGCGCCGCACCGCATGGCAGCAATCGGCTCAGCGCCCGAAACTGCCCGCCCTGCGCGGGCGTATCAGCCCCGGCATCGATGCGCTCGCGGCGGACGGGTTCCGTGCCATCGCCGGAGCGAAGGCCGGACTCATCACGAATCATACGGGGCGCAATCTGAAGGGAACGCCGACCATTGATGTGCTTGCGAAGGCAGGCGGCCTGTCGCTGCGGGCGCTTTTCAGTCCCGAGCATGGCATCCGCGGCACGGAGGACCGCGACGGCATTGCCGACGGCCGCGACGCCGCCACTGGGCTTCCGGTTTTCAGTCTTTATGGCGAACGCCGCCGCCCGTCGGCCGCCCAGCTCAAGGATCTCGATACCCTCGTCTTCGATATCCAGGACATCGGCTGCCGGTTTTACACTTATGTTTCGACCATGCTCGAATGCATGCAGGCGGCCTCTGGACGTAGCATGCGCTTCGTGGTGCTCGACCGCGTCAATCCCATCGGGGGATCCCGCATGGAAGGTCCGGTTTCATCCGGAAAGCCAAGCTTCACGGCGTGCCATCCGATTCCCGTGCGCCATGGCATGACCGCGGGAGAACTGGCGCAGCTTTTCCAGCGGGAACTATCCCTCGATGTCGAACTGAAGGTGATTCCGGTTTCGGGCTGGTCGCGGCGCGAATTCTTTCCGGACACGGGTCTGCCATGGATCAATCCTTCGCCGAACATGCGCAGTCCGGATGCGGCGGTGCTCTACCCGGGAGTTGGTCTCCTTGAATTCTGCAAACTGTCGGTCGGACGGGGCACGGACGCTCCCTTCCAGTTCTTCGGGGCCCCGTGGATCGATGCACGGAAGCTCTGCGATGCCCTCGGGGCGGCCAATCTGCCTGGCCTGCGGGTCGCTCCGGCGAGCTTCACGCCGAGCGCGAGTGTGTTCAAAGGAGAAGCCTGTCAGGGAGTGCAGCTGACGGTTACCAACCGCAGCGAAGTTCCGTCGGTGGCCATCGGCATGCACCTGGCGGCGGCCGTCGTGGCCCAGGCTCCGGCGTCATTCGATCTGACTCCGCTCAACAAGCTCCTTGTGCACGAGCCCTCGCTCAAGGCGCTGCAGAAGGGGGCTTCGGCTCTGGAAGTGATGCAGGCATGGCAGGGCGACCTCCTGAAGTTCACGAACCGCCGTCAGCCGGTTCTGCTGTATCCGGAAGCGGGGTCCTGATTCCTGGTCTGTCGCGAGCCATGCGGTTGCTACGTTCTGCCAGCCTAATGTGTCTTTTCTGCCTTGCTGCGGCCGGATGGCTGCTGCCTGCGCCGGCCGTGGCCCAGCTGCCGCCGCCTCCGGGCTACGAACGGACGGCCCCGCTCGTGCTGCGCGGGGAAACCCTGACGGCAACGCTTGGCAACGATGGGGTCGGTACCCTTGTGCAGGATCTGCTCGCGGTGGCACGGCGCCAGTTGGCGCTTCCGCCCGCCCTGCGGTCGCGCTGCGTTGCCATGGTGCTGTCGATCCGGCCCGGCGAACGCGATGCGCTTGTGGCGGACGGTCAACTGAGCCGTCTTCCCGATTACCGGCCCACGGCTCCGCTCACTGAAGCGGAAGCGGCACTGGTTCATGCCCGCATCCGCTCGGCTGCGGAAAGGCTGGCGCTTTCGGCGCATCCGGACGGCGTGGAGGCGGCGGCGGCACTTACGGATCTTTCATGGCCACCGGATGCGGCCGACGTCCTCCGGGGATTGACGTATGGGATCCGCCCCGGCTGGCAGCCGCTGCTGCTTCCCGAGCCCCGCGAGGATGCGGAATCCGGCGATCTTCCCACGCTCACGAATGCCAGCCTGCGCGCCCTTTTGCCCGGCCCGCAGCCGGCCATCCTCACGGTCACTGCCACCGCGGAACCACTGCCTCCGCAGGAAAGCACGGCCCCGGCCCGATTTTCCCTGCCATCGCCAGTCTCGGAAAATGACGCGGCCAGCCGTCTCACGGCATTCCTTCGCCCGCGTCACGCTCCATGGCCGACGGGCTGGGAAGGTAGGATTTCCCTGTCCCCCGCCCCGCCGGCTTCTCATGGCTCGCTGTTCGCGGCCGCCTTCGCCGCCGCTGACGGACTCCTTTCCGGCGAGGCCGCCGACCCGGCCTGCGTGATTGCTCTGGCGCTCGATGACAACGGCGTTCCCGTGCCCATCGCTCCGCCGGAAGTGATTCTCCGTTCCTGTGCCCGCAGCGGCGTCCGCCAAGTGATTCTTCCATCGTCTTCGGTCGCCGCGCTCACCGATTGGCTGCTTCTCAATCCGACGGAATGGCCACTCCTGCTTGAGGTAGGTCTCCACACGGCGCGATCGGCTGCCGATGTGATCGCTCTCTCCCGCGAGCAACTGGCTCCACTTCTTCTGAAAGCCGACCGCCAGTACGATGTCACGGTGGCTCCGCTGCGCGGGAAACCGGACGCTCTGACGCTGCTGCGCTCGCCAGCCGTGATCCGCAGCCTCCAGGAAGTCACGCAATGGCACAGCCAGCACCTGTCGGCCCAGTTTCTCCTGCGCATCGCAAACCGCAGTGCCGGAGGATCGCTCAGCCCGGCGGCATCGCTCCGCGAGATCGAAGCCCGCAGTGGCGGCCTTCGCCCGCAGCCTAAGGGAGCGCTCCGCAAAGGCCAGCGCGGTCTCCGCAAGACACCCTTCGGCAAGGCATGGGACGACCTCAATGCCATCCGCGGCAAAGTCCATCCCGACACGCGCGAATACTGCGAGGAAATGCTCGAATTGGCCCGTCTCCTCGACCGCTACGCAGGTAAATGGCCGCCCGACAATACCCGGCCGTACCCCGACGAACCCCCGGAGGTCACCCGCCAGCGCCAACGGCGCGGCCGGATCCGCACGAACCTTGCGAATCCACCGCAGACACCGCGCTGACCACCGCGCTGACCACCGCGGCGGCAGACTTCGGCGGGCGACGCCCGGCCGCCCGCAGCTGGCCGCAGCCGGCTTCCACATCGATGCCGCGGCGCTGCCGGACCGTCACGGGCAAACCGGATTGCTGCAGAATCGACTGAAATGCCGCGACCCGGTCCGGCGGCGGCACGGCCCCGGCATAGCCATCCACGGGATTGAGCGGAATCAGATTCACCTGCACGGGCCGACCCGCGAGGAGGGCTGCGAGGCGCTGCGCATGGTCCGGCGAATCATTGGTTCCCGCGATGAGCGTCCATGCCATGAGCACCCGTCGCTGCGTCATCTCGGAATATTCCCGGCAGGCCTCCAGGACCTCGGCCAGTGGCCAGCGGCGGTTCACGGGAAGCAGAGCGCTCCGTTCTTCATCGCTGGCTGCATGCAGACTGACGGCGAGCCGGAATCTCTGACCGTGCCGCGCCAGTTTCCGGATTCCGGGAACATGGCCGACCGTGCTCACCATGATCCGCGCCGGACCGATGCCCATCCCGCGGGTGTCGGTCAGAATTGCCAGCGCCTTGAGGGTGGCCTCATGGTTGTGCAGTGGTTCGCCCATGCCCATGAGGACGACATTGCGCAAGGGTTCCCCGTGTTCGCGCAGGCAGCGGCGCGCAAGGTGGAGGGCCTGACCCACGATTTCCCCGGCGGTCAGTTGCCGCACGAGTCCCATGCGGCCAGTCGCACAGAAAACGCAGCCCATGGCACAGCCGACCTGCGTGCTCAGACAGGCTGTGAACCTCCCCGGGTACCCCATGAGCACCGACTCCACTTCCTGACCATCGGCCATCCTCAGCAGATACTTCCGGGTCCAGTCCTCCGCACTGACCACTTCGCGGGCTTCCCCGGGTATGCCTTCCCGGGCCAGCCAGCCTCCTTCCAGCCAGCGCCGTACAGGGGGCGGGAATTCCGCCAGCGCCTGACCGATGCCGCCGCGCTGCAGCGCCCGGAAGAGCAGTCCGGCATGCGCCCGCGCCACCCCTTCCGAAACCAGCAGCGTCTCGAGTTCCTCATGGCTCAGGCCAATCAGTCCGCCGCCACCTTCCTGATGATCCCTGTCATGCCGCGCTTCCATGCCGGTCAATTGCCGAGGCTCACCTGGACGCCCGGCACCGCCTGCTGAAGCACCTGAGTCCCCGCTGCGGTCGCCTTCGATTGCCAGAGGTACACCTTCTTGAGCGATTTCAGCCCGGCCAGCGGAGCCATCCCGGCATCGGTGACGCCCGTGCTGTAGAGATTGATTTCCTCAAGGGCGGCATTGCCCGCCAGATGGGCAAGGCCCGCGTCACCGATTTCCGTGCGGCTCAGAATCAGCCGCGCCAGATTGCGCATGCCCGCCAGCGCCGCGAGATCGGCGTCCTTCACCCGTGTGCGGCTCAGATCGAGCGTATGAATGTTCAGTGCGATGGGAGCCAGTTCCGCGAGCTTGAGATCGCCAAGGGCACGGTCGCTGTGGCTGAAATCCAGTTCCAGCATCCGCCCATTCTGCGAGAGCTTGCGGACATTGACATGATCCTTCTGCAGCGAGGCCAGCACGGTGGCATCCGGTTCAGGGAGACCAGCCGCAATGGCATCGACCAGAAAAACTCCGCCCTGGCCACTCGGAATGCTCACCCCGTCGCCCAGATCCGCCCCCGCTTTGATCCAATCAAAGATCGCCTTCCGGTCGGAAACGCTCAGCGGCTGTCCCTTCTGCGGCATGAAATCGGGATCGTCCGGCGGCAGAATGATGCAGGCATAGACCCGGCTCTTTTCTGGATTGCCAGGCAGAATGGCCGGCTTTCCATTGATGCCGGCACGGATCGCATCCGGATTATGCAGTGCCAGATCGCCCTTCTGCTTGTCCGCTCCGTGACATTTCACGCAAGCCCGCGCAAAGATCGGACGGATCTTCGAAAAGTACTGACTGTTCCGCGAAACCGGACGCGCGGGTTCCATGGACTTTGCCATCACGGGAACAGCCACCGGTGGGGGCCCCGCAGCCGGGGCGGCGGGAGTGGCCGGGACCATGGCGGGCACCGCCGACGGGGCCACGGCCATTTCCGTGGGTTTTTCCGCAGGCATGGCTTCGGCAGGCTTTTGCGTGGCGAGGGCAGCCTCCAGCCCCGGCGCAGGCTCGGCGGGCGTTTCTGCCGGCTTCCCTCCCATGGTCTCGGGAGCCGCCAGCGGAGCCGACCCCACCGGAGCCGCCTGAAAGGGATCGGCATCCGCAAGCCCGCCATCTTCCGGGAACGCCACCTCGCTTGCCTTCGGAGCAGGGACCGCAGCCACCGCGTCCGGCTTCCAGTCGATCTTCCAGCCGCCCGAAAGGAGAGAACGCAGCACACCACCGAGGACGGCAGCAAACGCCACCAGCACAAGCGCCCGCCAGCCGAGAATCCAGAAGGCCTGACCCTTCTTCGCCACTGGCGGCTGCAGGGGATCGGGCCCGTAGAACCGTTCCCGCAGATAGAGAACGCCGGCATCCCGTCCCCGCCGCTTGAACCACCATGCCGCCGCACCAGCCAGCGCCGCCGTCAAGGGGAGCACTGCTTCCCCAGCCGCCACCTCATCAGGCTTCCACAGCACCAGCCCAAGGAGCAAAGCCAGCACCCCGCCGAGCGCCGCGACCGCACAGAACAGCAGCCACAGCACCGCCGGCTCCAGATCCCGCGCGTTCCGCCGCAGAATGAATCCTTCCATCAGCAGCACACCCGCGAGCAATCCAAGCGGCACACTCAGCAGCACAACTGGCAACATGGCAGACATCACTTCAGAGATTCCCGGTTCATTGAACTTCCCAGATCTATATACCAGTCCCGCAGCGCAGGCACGCAAATTCCTCCGCCCCCCCAACGCCGGAAAACTCATCCAAATCATCAGGAATCCCAAAAAAGCCCTTGCAATCACCCCGCTCCTCCCCACCATGGCGGCCCACCGGAAAAACGGCAGGAAAGACCTCTTCGTCTAGCGGTTAGGACATCGCCCTTTCACGGCGAGTGCACGGGTTCGAGTCCCGTAGAGGTCGCCATTCATGGAAGAAAGAAAATCTTCGGAAGGAATAAAACCTTCTCTTCCAAAGGCACCGGAAGTCCCCACCAGTTCCTGGTCAAGGATGACGCCACGGGCATTCCGCAGTCCGATTCCCCCCAACCGCTCATCGTTTTCCCATTTTCCCTACTTCTAGGGAATTGCCGGAACTGCTTTCTCGGCCATGCTCCCACCACCGCAGGCTGTTCCGATTCCTCCACGGAGTCCCCCAGGCCCGCCGTATCATTCTTCGATTTGTTGGACCGGGTGGTCCGATGAGGCAAAATGACCCGCGTTCCCTATGGGTGGGGGACGCGGGTCGCTCTTTGCCCCGATTTCATATTTTGTTCACTAACCTTAAAAACCAGTTGACTCCCGTGAGTCTTCGTTCATGGTGTCGTGTCTGGCGGAATTATTCACTCTGCTGGAGCTAGACGAACAAGAGGTCATGCATCGCGCCGCCTTCACCCGAGGGCGGCGCGTTCTTTTTGTGCAGCGAACCACCTGCCGCGCCGTTCATGAGACGGCTGTTTTCGACGGAGTTTTCGGGAAGCGAACGAGACTTCATTCAGCCTCAGCCGCCGTGCCGTCCGCGCAGCGTCCTCGCCGCAGCGGTCATTGACTTCAGCTTGGCCACTGCGGTGGCTTCGTCATTGACGCAGCGGTTGGCGAAACAGCCGAATCCGCAGTCGGGATTGAGAAAGATCCGTTCCTTTGGCCAGTACTGGAGCGCTGCTTCGGCGCGGGCGACGATCTCTGCCGGGTCCTCGGCGTGCTCCGTGCGGGGATTGACGCAGCCGAGCCCGATCTCGCGGTCGCCGAGGGCGCGGCCGACCACGGCGAGTTCGCCGGCCCGCGGGGTGGCGTATTCGAGGACGAGCTGGCGGACCTGCATGGCTGCAAAGGCTGGGACGAGTGGCTGGTAGTCACCGGAAATGAGGACATCCTCGCGGCGGCTCCAGTTGCCGCGGCACACATGCAGGCCGAGCCGGATGCGGTCGCCGAACCCATCGGTGACCTTGTTGTAGAGTTCGACGGCGTACTGG
>CAZSDE010000125.1:0-8530 GCA_964605435.1 uncultured Akkermansia sp. | reverse complement strand
AAGTGTGACAGGTCTGGGCATGGGATGACAGCAGTTGAATGGATTCAGTTGGCAGCCGGATCAGACAGCGCTCTGCCACCCGTCCTGCCGCCCCGTTCATGACACGTGGCCCCCCGCCGTGGCAACGGAAAACCACCGCCGGAGCCGCGGTGGGCCGGGCTTCCGGCCGTTCAGCGTTCGAAGGCTTCGCGGACCATGGTGGCGAGGTTGGTGATGACCTGGGAGAGTTCGCGGCTTCCGGGGGCGTGTTCGCGCAGGATGGCGAGGGCTTCATCGAGAGCGGGAAAGCCGGAGGCAGCAGGGCGGTTGGCCTCCGATGCGGTTTCACCGAATTGAATCGCGACGGATTCGCCGAAAGTGTCCGGAATGGCGTCGCGCAGCCATTGTTCCAGAAGCAGCTTCCGGTCGTTTTCCTGGAGTACGGGGAGGAGTCTGGTCAGCGCCTCATGGGTCATGCCCCGGAGGCCATTCCGCAGCAGACTGATCTGGGTGAGTCCTGCCTTCTTCGCGAGCGTGCCCTGGCGGTAGCGGCCTGAGGAGAGCCAGTCGTTGAGAAGATTTGCCACACGGGAGGTCTGCATGCTGAGGGGTAGACTACTGCGAATAAGGAAGCGGGCAAGGCGGAGGCGCGGCTCCGATGCAGGTAGATCAACCCAAAAGAAAACAACGCAACGCAAAATGAAAACGTTAGGTCTGATTTTATGATTTCTGATTGACAGGACGTTATTTCATTACATAGTGGAACTAGTTACACGACAAAATTTTCCTGTAATGGCACCCGAATTAAACCGATTCCTCAGCGAGATGAAAGACTGGATCCGGGCCGTTCGGAATCTGCGTCCATCCGTTGAGAGTGCGTGCGAGCATGTGGAGGCGGCGATTGAGGCGGATCTTCGGTGCCTCGGGTCGGGCGTTCCGTTTCGTGGAATTCTGCAGGGCTACCCGCTACCGTCAGTCACCGGGCAAGCATCTCCCGCGGAGGGAAGGGGCGTCGATCTAGGCCCGGCCTGCGAGCCTGCGCCGGAGTGAGGCTGCGGGGCCAAAGTGGTCAGGAGGGGCCAGAAGGGGCAGGAAGCGGTAAAGGAAATGCGCAGCGCGCCGGGGCGGGCGGCGTTTGCCCTGGGGGTGCGTCAATCAACTGGCTGGGGAGTGAGGTAAACCAATTCAAAAGAGTAATGAACAGACCAACACCATCGCCTCAACCTGCTGGAAGCATGCTGCCGGCGTTTTTTCAGCGGAAGGGACACTGGATTTCCGGAAGTGACGGCCTGCGGTTTTCTCCTGTGACTGATGAAGTGGAGGATGGGCTGGGGGGAGATACGCTTTATGTTTTCTGCGGAGGGGATCCGGCGGGAGGGGTGGGGCGTCCGGGTGTGGTGCTGCATGTGGCGAGGACGCGGGAGCCATTGATCAGCCGAATGGAGCAGTATCTTCGGGCTGGTGCGGACCGGGACGACCGTTTTGCGCGGATCCGGAGGTTGCTGCTGGCCGAGTTGGAGGCGGGCCGGGTGGTGGAGGTTCATGGATTTGTGCAGGGGCAGGCGTCGCTGCATTGGGAAGGATTCGAGGTGAATCTGCCGGCCGGGTTGCATGGCAGTCTGCTGGATGTCCTCATGCCGGCCTGGCGTGATGCGTGGGTGTCAGGGGACCATAGCGAGCAGGCCTACGAAGAGGCCGCTGGGGATGAGCAACCGGGCGTCGAGGAATTCCGGAATGCCATCCGGGAGAAGATCAGGGCGGCGGCGGCGGCTGGGCTGGAATATGTGGAAATCCGCTCTGGAGATCTTCACGATGAACTGGGTGCGGAAGCCCGGCATCCGGCCTGCTGCCAGGCCATGCGCAGTCTGCACGGACCGGGCGATCTGATTCTGGGGCTCCCCCGGGACCGGGAGGTCAATCACGACGGACTGACCTTTGATCAGCAGCGCAATGGCAATCGGCACAGCGGAGCGAATCTTGTGGTGCGGTACCGCGCGGCGGACCGGTGAAAGCGGGTGCTTGGGGTTGCTGCGGAACCGTGTCCGGTGTGGAGAAGCGGGGTCGTTCTGTGTCTGGGTGAGAAGATTGACATTGGGATGGGGCGGACGGAAGGGGAGAGGCATGAATGAGCGAGCAGAGACAGGGCAGCAGCTGAGTCATGTGGGGGCCGATGGAACGGCGCGGATGGTCGATGTTTCGGCGAAGCCCCTGCTGGTGCGGGAGGCGGTGGCGTGCGGGGAGATCCGCATGGCTGGGCGGACGCTTGGCCTCATTGCGTCGGGTGGTCTGCGGAACAGGGATGTGCTGGCGGTGGCGCGGGTGGCTGGAATCCAGGCGGCCAAGGAGACTGCGCGGCTGATTCCGCTGTGTCATCCGCTGCCGCTGGCGGCGGTGTCGGTTGATTTCCGTTCCGGCGATCACGTCATGGTGATCGAGGCGCGGGTGCGGACGACGGCGGCGACGGGAGTGGAGATGGAGGCGCTCACGGCCGTCAGTGTGGCAGCGCTGACCCTCTATGATATGTGCAAGGCGGTGGACAAGGAGATGGAGATTGGCGGCATCCGGCTTATTGCCAAGACCAAGCAGAGCCCGGAAGGCGGACCTGCGGGGCATGGCTGAAGCAATTTCCCTTTGCCCGGGTGGGAAAGCGCAGGAATGAGAAGATTTTCCCCTGCATCCTTTCCGTCATGGCCAATCCTTCCGAGACCACCGAGCGCGAGCCATCCGATTTCATCCGCGACATTGTGCAGGAGGACGTGCGGAGCGGAAAGCATCCGTTTGTGGTGACCCGGTTTCCGCCCGAGCCGAATGGCTATCTTCACATTGGGCATGCCAAGAGCATCTGTCTGAACTTCGGGATTGGACAGGAAGTGCCCGGCAGCCGGACGCACCTGCGGTTTGATGACACGAACCCGGTCAAGGAGGACATGGAGTATGTGGAGAGCATCAAGGAAGATGTGAAATGGCTGGGATTCTCGTGGGGGGACCAGCTGTTTCATGCTTCCGATTACTTTGATCAGATTCATGCGTGGGCGGTGGAACTGATTGAGAAGGGATTGGCGTATGTGTGCGATCATACGGCCGAGGAAGTGCGGGCGCGGCGGGGGACGCTGACCGAGCCTGGGCGGGCGAGTGATTTCCGGGACCGTAGTCCTGCGGAGAATCTCGACCTTTTCGGGCGGATGCGGCGCGGTGAATTTCCGGATGGTTCGCGGACGCTGCGGGCAAAGATCGACATGGCGTCGCCCAACATCAATCTGCGCGATCCCGTGCTTTACCGGATCAAGAAAGTCCCGCACGACCGGACTGGGGACAAGTGGTGCATTTATCCGACGTACGACATGGCGCATGGCTACAGTGATGCCATTGAAGGGATTACGCACAGCATCTGCACCCTTGAATTCGAGGCGCACCGTCCGCTGTACGACTGGCTCATCGACAACGTCAGTGCGCCCTGTCATCCGCGGCAGATCGAGTTTGCGAGGCTCAATCTGACCTACACCGTGATGAGCAAGCGTAAGCTGCTGGAACTGGTGGAAGGCCGGCATGTGGATGGCTGGGACGACCCGCGCATGCCGACGATTTCCGGGCTGCGGCGCCGGGGTTTTCCGGCGGCGGCGATCCGGAACTTCTGCCGCCGCATTGGCGTCACGAAGTTCAGCAGTCTGACCGATGTCGGCGTGCTGGAGCATGCGGTGCGGGAGGAACTGAACCGGACGAGTCCGCGTTTCATGGGGGTGCTGCGGCCGCTGCGGGTGGTCCTCACCAACTGGCCGGCTGACCGGGTGGAAGAGATCGAGGCTGCGAACAATCCCGAGGATCCCTCGGCTGGGAGCCGCGTGCTGCGGTTCGGGCGGGAATTGTTCATCGAGCAGGAGGATTTCATGGAGAATCCGCCGCCGAAGTATTTCCGGCTGAGTCCCGGACGCGAAGTGCGGCTGCGGTATGCCTACAATGTGCGTTGCGATGAAGTCGTGAAGGACGCGCAGGGCCAGGTCGTGGAACTGCGCTGCACCTGTGATCTGGAGAGCCGTCATGCTGGGCCGAAGAAGGGATCGGCGGTGATTCACTGGCTCAATGCAGCTGACGCGGTGAGTGCCGAGGTGAGGCTGTACGACCGTTTGTTCACCCTCGAAGACACCGGGGCCGTGCCTGAGGGCCGGGACTACCGTGAGTTTCTCAATCCGGCATCGCTGGAAGTGCTGCCGTCGGCCCGCATGGAGCCGGTGGTGCCCGGTCTCCCGCCAGGCGCGCAGTTTCAGTTCGAGCGCATGGGATACTTCTGCATCGACACGAAGCATTCACGCCCGGGAGCCCCAGTCATCAACCGCACCGTGACCCTGAAGGACGCCTGGGCCAAGGCGCAGGGGAAATCCTAGCTCCGACTCCCGGGGTCGGCCGGTCTGCGGGGAGGAAGGGCCTGGCGAATCCGGACCGGTGCCATGCTGGCGAGCGGCGTGAGGCGTGCCGGGGAGCGACTCAGCCGATGACTTCCGGCCATTCCGTGTGGAAGAATTCGCCGGCTGGCTTGTCGAGTCGTTCGTAGGTGTGGGCCCCGAAGAAGTCGCGCTGCGCCTGGAGGAGGTTGGCGGGGAGGCGGGCGGCGCGGTAGCTGTCGTAGTAGCCGAGGCTGGCGGAGAAGGCTGGCACGGGAATGCCGTGAAGAGTAGCGAGCGAGACCACTTCGCGCCAGTGCTGCTGGGTGCGGTTGAGGACGTCCTTGAAGAAGGGGTCGAGCATGAGATTCACGAGGCCGGGGTTGCCGCGGTAGGCGTCCGTGATGCGGTTGAGGAAGCGGGCACGGATGATGCAGCCGCCGCGCCAGATGGCAGCGATGCGGCCGAGATCGAGGCCCCAGTTCTTCTTTTCGCCCATGGTTTTGATGAGGTCGAGTCCCTGGGCGTAGCTGATGATTTTCGATGCGTAGAGGGCGTCGTGCACCTTCTGCACGAGGGCAGCCTTGTCAGTGGAGAGGGTCGCGGCGGGACCGTGCAGTTCCGTGCTGGCAGCGATGCGCTGCTGGCGCTGGCTTGACAGGATGCGGGCTTCGACGGCGGCGTTGATGGTGGAGATGACCACGGCGTTTTCCGCGGCATTGAGCAGTGTCCACTGGCCCGTCCCCTTCTGGCCCGCCTTGTCGACGATCAGTTCGACGATGGATTTGCCGGTTTCCGGGTCCTTCTGTTCGAGGGCTTTGCCGGTGATCTGGATGAGGTAAGACTGGAGGTCGCCATCGTTCCACTGATTGAAGATGGCGGCCATTTCGTCGGTCGAGAAGCCGGCGTGGCGGAAGAGGTTGTAGGCTTCGCAGATGAGCTGCATGTCACCGTATTCGATGCCATTGTGGATCATCTTGACGTAGTGTCCGGCTCCGCCTGGACCGATGTGGATGACGCAGGGTTCGCCATCGACGCGGGCGGCGATGCTTTCGAAGATCGGTTTCATGACCTCCCATGTGCTGGGGGGGCCGCCGGGCATGATGCTGGGGCCTTTGCGTGCACCTTCCTCGCCGCCGCTGACGCCGGCTCCGATGAAGCGCAGGCCTTTTCCGGCGAGGTAGGCATCGCGCCGCTCCGTGGTCTGGTAGAAGCTGTTGCCGCCGTCGATGATGATGTCGTCCGGCTCGAGGAGCGGAATGAGTTGCTCGATGACTGCGTCCACCGCGTCCCGGTCACTGTTTGTGACCGCCGTCGACTTCACCATGATCTGAATCTTCCGCGGGCGCTTCAGGCTGGCCACGAATTCCTCGAGGGTTCTGGCTCCGATGAGCTTTTTGCCCGGGTGTTTCGCGGTGAATTCCTCCGTGACGGCTGTCGTGCGGTTGAAGACGGCGACGGTGAATCCGCGGCTCTCGACATTGAGGACAAGATTCTGTCCCATGACGGCGAGGCCGATCAGTCCGAAGTCAGCTTGGCTCATGGTGGCGTGTGGGGGTCGTGCGGTTTATGGAAGCGTGGGGAAATCGGGAAAAGGGAACTCGTGCGGGAGGATCCGCTGGCCGTGCGGGTTGGCGGTGGCGGCTCCGGGACGGTGCCTGCTTCAGGCATGATTCCGGTAGCGGTCGAGCAGGGCGTTCGCCTTTTCCGGGGAGACGGCCTCATGGAAGTCGTCATTGACCATGCAGACCGGGCCGAAGCCGCAGGAGGCGAGGCATTCGGCGAATTCGATGGAGAACTTGCCATCGCTGCTCACGGCGATGGGGTGGTGGTGGTCCGTGTGGGAACGGTCGATGCCGGCATGCTGGCAGAGAGATTCCATGAGTTCGTAGCTGCCGGCCATGGCGCACGAGAGGGTCCGGCAGACCCGGATGTGGTATTTGCCGGGAGCCGACTGGCGGAAGCCGGGGTAGAAGGTGACGACTTCGGCGACCTGGATGTTCTCGAGTCCGAGCTTTGAGGCCACCCATGGAATGGCCTCTTCCGAGATGTAGCCGAAGTGGTGCTGAATGAGGTGCAGGACCGGCAGCACCGCGCTCCGTTTGGAAACGGGGTAGTGCGTGATGGCTTCGTCGATCTTGGCGAGCAGCTCAGGCGGGATGGTCATGACGCGAACGGAACCGGGGCATCCGGGAAGCGACGTATTCCCCCCCGCCCCCTGAGCGGCAAGGCGAATTTGTGAAATCTTTCACAAGCGGAGGGGAAGAGGGGCGCCTGCCGGGGCGGGCGTCCGGAAGGTTGCCGCGAGATGTGGCAAAGTCGTCGTTGTCATCCGGACAAAGCCGGATACGTACTCTGTCCGTTTTTTTTTCTTCCGCGAAAGTCCATCACCGACGACGTCCAGCCAAATCACATGAGCACGAAACCGAGCGCCAGCAAAAGCAAAGCCACCAAATCAACTGCCAAGCCACAGCGCGGCGAACTGATGCCCGGGGCGGAAATCCTTGTGAAGTGTCTGGAGAAGGAAGGGGTCGATCTGATTTTTGCCTATCCTGGTGGGGCTTCGATGCCGATTCACCAGGCGCTGACGAAGTCGAAGCAGATCCGCACGGTGCTGCCGCGTCACGAGCAAGGCGGGAGCTTTGCGGCGGAAGGCTATGCGCGGGCGACGGGCAAGGCGGGGGTGTGCATGGGCACGAGTGGCCCTGGTGCGACGAACATGGTGACGGCGATTGCGGATGCCTATCTGGACAGCACGCCCCTTGTGGTCATCACAGGGCAGGTGCCGACCTTCATGATTGGGCGCGGGGCCTTTCAGGAAACGGATTTCTTCGGGGTGACGCTGCCGGTGGTGAAGCACAGCTATCTGGTGACGGATCCGAACGACATTCCGCGGATTGTGAAGGAAGCCTTTCACATTGCGCAGAGCGGTCGTCCCGGGCCGGTGGTGATCGACATGCCGAAGGACGTCCAGGAAGGCAAGACGCAGCCGATTTATCCTGACAAGATCGAGTTGCGCGGCTACACGCCTGAGCGGGAGATTGACGAGGTGGCGATGAACGAGGCCATTGGGCTGATCAAGCAGGCGAAGCGACCGGTTCTGTATTGTGGTGGTGGCATCATCAGCGGCGAGGCCCACCTTGCGCTGCTGGAGTTTGCGGAGCGGACGGGGATTCCGGTGACGACGACGCTGATGGGCGTGGGTGGTTTTCCGGAGACGCATCCGCTTTCGATCAAGTGGCTGGGGATGCATGGATCCGTGGCGGCGAACAATGCGGCCAACGAGGCGGATCTGCTGCTCGCGCTGGGCGTGCGTTTCGATGACCGGGTCACGGGCAAGGTCGAGAAGTTCTGCGAGCACGGAACGATCATTCACATCGACATCGACAACGCCGAGATCAACAAGAACAAGCTCGTGCGGCTTCCGATTGTGGCCGATGTGGGCGAAGCCCTGCGGCATCTCAATGGGTTGCTCGACAAGGCGGGCTGGAAGCGTCAGAAGGCGAACTGGCCGCACTTTGCGGAATGGCGCCGGCAGGTTGACCAGTGGAAGAAGGATTCTCCGATGACCTACGAGGAAGAACCTGGCTGCATTGCTCCGCAGTGGGTCATTGAGAAGCTGTATGATCTGACCAAGGGGGATATCTACATGACGACCGGGGTCGGTCAGCATCAGATGTGGGCGGCGCAGTGGTATCATTTCGATGAACCGCGCCGTCTCATCACGAGTCTGGGGCTCGGGTCGATGGGTTACGGCCTGCCGGCTGCGCTGGGGGTCAAGTGTGCCTTCCCGGACAAGCATGTGGTCAACATTGACGGGGATGGATCATTCCTGATGAATGTGCAGGAACTGGCGACGGCGATTGCCGAGAAGATTCCGGTGAAGACGATCATTCTGAACAACCAGCATCTTGGGATGGTGGTGCAGTGGGAGGATTTGAAGTACAAATCGAACCGGGCGCACACGTTCCTTGGGAAGCTGCATGAGCCGAAGGACATTTATCCGGACTATGTGAAGATGTGCGAAGCGTTCGAGGTTCCCTGCGAGCGGATTTTCCAGAAGGAGGATGTGGTGCCTGCGATCCGGCGGATGCTGGCATCGAAGACGGCCTATGTGCTCGACATCATGGTTCCGTACACGGAGCACGTGCTGCCGATGATTCCGGGCGGGATGA
>CAZSDE010000124.1:0-8561 GCA_964605435.1 uncultured Akkermansia sp. | reverse complement strand
ATGGCCGTGCAGGCGGTGCGGAGGGCCAGGGCGCGGTCGCTGCCGCGGGCGAATTCGGCTTCGGCGAGGGCAGTGAAGCGGGCGACCGCGGTGGTATCGACCGGGGTGCGCCACGCCCTCGTGGCGAAGGCGGTGAGTACGTCGGCGATTGGTTCCGTGCCCTGCTGACCATAAATAAGCGCATGCCCCGGTGGCGGCCAGCTCATGGGGAGTGGTTCGAGGTCGATGCGGTGGATGCGGAGGTGCGGGCCCTCGTAGCCGCGGCTGAAGAGGGCGTGCGTCATTTCCTGCTGGTACTGGTTGCGGCTGGCTTCCGGGGCGTCCCCGGGTGGCGGTGGGCGGTGTGCCTCCGGACGGTACTTTGCCACGAGCTTCTCGGGCGTGAGGCCCCTTTCGTGTGGGGCATTTTCCCAGCCCAGCCATGGCAGCCATGTGGCCTCGATCCATGCATCGAACTGGAATTCGTGCCGCTGGCCGTCATCGGGGACAGGCCATTGGGCCAGCATGCAAGTATCGGGATTTCCTTCGTTGTAGGCACCGCGGCGGGAATTGATGAGGTGCAGTCCGAGGATCATGGGTTCGTCCTGGCGGCTGCGGATGAGTTCGCCCCATGGATGGTGCTGGTGGTGGGCCGAGACTTCGATGCGGATTCTCCATGGCGCCGAAGTGCCGACGCCCTTTCCGGCGATGGCCCCCGGGGCGAGGCGTCCGACATTCGAGGCAGCTCCTGGTTCCCGGTAGCGTTCCATGAGGACGTCGCAGTCGCGCAGGAACGGCCGGGCCAGTCCCTCCAGTCCGGCGGGGCCGTCCGTACGGATCGGAGCGGTGAAAACCATGGTTTTCCGCTCCGGCGGGGGGCCGCTCACCGTGGCGAGGTCGAGGCATTGTTCCGCAGCGTCCATGACCAGCCGCAGGAGGAAGTCGGACATCACGAGGCGGCTCCCGATGGTATCGAATCCATGTTCCGCTTCGTCCGCAGGGAATTCACGGATGGGGTCGTCGCTGTGGCGGGAGACGCTGCCATCGCCGTTGGCATCTTCTGGTCTGGGGATTCCGAGGTTGTGGAAC
This sequence comes from uncultured Akkermansia sp., assembly GCA_964605435.1. Lineage (GTDB taxonomy): Bacteria > Verrucomicrobiota > Verrucomicrobiia > Verrucomicrobiales > V1-33 > V1-33. Next base: position 7,493 of record CAZSDE010000124.1, on the reverse strand, counting down.
ATCGGCTGTTCCAGTCCGAGGAGATCGCGCAGGGTATTGCGCAGTTCGATGCGGTTGAGTCGGCGGATGACCGGGCTGGCGGGTTGCGCGAGGGCGGAGGCGTAGGCCTCGTCGAGGCGGGGCTGAAGATCAGCGAGCACGGCTGTCACTTCCTCGCGGGAGGGCCGCGGGCGGCCGGGCGGCGGCATGTCTCCGCGCCGGAGCTGATCCCCGATGGCCTGCCATGTGGCGAGCACGGTTTCATCGTGCAGATCGGTGCCAAGGGTATCCAGCCGGAGTCCTGCCTTCTGCTGATCCGGTCCATGGCAATCCGTGCAGTGGGCCGCGAGAAGAGCGCTGAGGCTTGTGGGCGGAGCAGGGGCCGCCTCGAGATTGACGGCTGCGAGGCCTGCCGCCGCAAGGAGAGCCACGCGGAATGTCATGACCATGAGAGACCGCTGAGGGTGCCGGTGCTGGTGCCGAAGCGGTCGGTTTCCACGCCGCAGTGCTGGAGGATACTGAGGAGGAGGTTGGCGGCCGGCAGGCGTTCGCTGCGGCCCTCGGGCAGGACGCGGTGTTCCCCGAGTTGGAAGGAGCTTCCGGCGAGGAGCAGCGGCAGATTGCGGGTTGTGTGCTGGCCAGTGGCCATGCCGCAGCCGTAGAGAATGACCGTGTGGTCGAGCAGGGTGCCGCCATTGAGGGGGTCCGGCTGTGCCTGCAGCAGGTCCATGAGGTGCGCCAGCATGCCGATCTGGAATCCCTCGATGGACTTGAGGGCAGCAACCTCCGCGGGGCGCTCCCCATGATGGGAGAAGCCGTGATAGCCACCACTGAGACCGAAGTCGCCATTCGCGAATCCGCTCGTCAGGGTGAAAATGCGGCAGGAATCCGTCTGCATGGCCAGCACCATGAGTTCGATCATGGCGCGCAGGTCATGTTCGGTGCCCCTTCCGGCGGCCGGCTCCGGCTGGGACGCAGCGGGTTTCGGCCGGTCGAGCCATGGCGATTCCTGCGCGAGCCGCTGTTCGAGCCCGCGGACGGCTTCGAGGTACTCTCTGAATTTCGAGCGGTCGGCGGCCGTGAGCGATCCCTCCACGGATTTCGCCTCGTCCCTGAGGGCGTCGAGAATGCTGCCGTGCTGGGCGTGGCGGCGCTGGGCTGACTGACGGCTGGCGGGATCGGCATCCACGAAGAGAGAGCGGTAGAGCCCGCGCACATCGAGGGCCGGCACCTGGACTCCCGTGCGCGTGAAGCTGATCAGATTCGCATCATTGACCTGGAGCGTGAGCGACGGAAAGCGGGTGGCTCCGGCGTTCTGTTCCGCGAGTTTCTGGTCGAGGCTCAGATTCATTTCCGGGTAGTTCGGAGCGACCACCGGCATGACACCACTGAGCAGCGAGGGAACGCAGGCGTGTCCGCCCTGCAGTCCGTGATCGAGATTGGAAAAGACCGTGAAGCGGCCCCGGTGCCGGGAGAGGGGGGCAAGGGTCGGTGGGAGAGCGAAGCCGCGGCCGCCCTGTTCCGGAAAGAACGCCTGAGGATAGACCCCGTAGTTATTGGAGAGGCAGACGAACCGCTTTACAGGGCGGCGCTGGTTCTCCCCGGCGCAGGCCGGCGGGCCGAGCGACTCGAGCAGGGGAAGCGCCAGCATGGATCCGGCGTGGCGCAGAAAGCAGCGGCGGGAGGCGGGCATGGGAGTCATGGGATTTTCGGATAGTCTGCCGCGGAAACGATCATAGCGCTTGCGCCATGCTGCCAGAATCTGTTGAGATCCTGCCAATGACTGCACTTCGTCGTCAGAGGAAATTCTTTGGTCAGCTCGGCGACCCTCAGTCGATCCGGGCGATGTTTGATCATGTCCCGGGGGTGTATTTTTTCATGAAGGATCTGGATGGCCGCATGGTGGCGGCCAGTGCGGCGATTCTCGAGAGGCTGGGATTCCGGGAGGAAGCCGACTTCATTGGGAAGCGGGACAGTGACGTCTTTCCGGAGCAGCTGGCGGCAGCTTATGCGGAAGATGATGCCGAGGTGTTCCGGACGGGACGGCCCTTGGTGGATCGGCTGGAGCTTTGGTTCGACGAGAAGCGGCAGCTGGAATGGTGTGTCACCACCAAGCTTCCCCTCATGGGACGGGACGGGCGCGTCATGGGGCTCATGGGGCTGACGCGGCGGGAGGGCCGATCCGGGACGGCGCGGCCGGAGCAGCTGGCGGCGCGCGCCCTTGTGTACCTGCGGCAGCAGCCCTCCGTGGCGGTGGGTCCGGCCGACCTTGCCCGGCAGCTGGCTGTTTCCGAACGCACTCTGCACCGGAGAATTCATGAGGCGTTTGGGATTGCTCCCTATGAATTAGCCCTGCGGGTGCGCATTCAGCTGGCGGCGGAAGCTCTCGTGCTCGGCAGTGAACCAATTGCCGACATTGCCCTGGCTCATGGGTTCTGCGATCAGAGTCTCTTCACCTCGCACTTCCGCCGCCGCATGGGCATCACCCCGGCGCGCTTCCGGGCGAGTCACCGCGAAAAGCCGGGCGGTGTTCCGGTCAGGGCGCAGGCGGCAGCGTCCGGCCGTGCTGCCGGGCCCATGAAGCTGCCGCGGGTTCATCGCGCTTGAGCCATTCGCGGAGGCCGACGCCGACGGAATCCTCGCGTTTCTTTGGATCGTTCATGGTGTCGGCCCATGTGAGGGCGGCGGCGGGGTCACTGTCGAAGGTGGCGATGGCGAGGCCACCGATGGCGGAATCGCGGGCCGGGCTCGGTGGCTGATCGCGCAGCCATTGGGAAGCCTGTTGCGGGTTCTGCTTGGTCCAGTTCCAGAGGACGCCGCCGATGGCCTCGTTGCGGGCGGTGGAATCCGGCTGCTGCCAGACCCATGTGGCGGCTTCCTGCGGGGCTTTGACCGTCCATGGTTCGGCGACCGCCTTGAGGACGGAGGCATTGATCTGTTCCGCGGGCAGGGTGGCGACATGGCGGGCGGCGGCGGCGGGGTCGCTGGCGGCCCATGAGGCCATGGAATCGCGCAGGGCTGCCGGGCGGTCTTCCGGGGGGAGCGACTGCACCCATGTGAGAGCGGCGGCGGGATCGGTGCGGGCCCATGATTCGCCGATGTCGGCGAGGAGGTTGCGGCGGGTGTCGCCGGGTTCGAGTTGGGCGGCAGCGGAGGCGGCGCGGGCGGGGTCGGTTCCTGCCAGCGTGACGAGGATGCCGGTGTAGGCACCTCCGCGCTGGGAATCCGGCAGCTGGGCGGCCCATGCGAGGGCGGCATCGGGGTCGCGGCGCAGCCATTCGCGGCCGATCGTACCGGCGAGGATGTGGCCCATGAATGGGAAATCGACGAGTTTATTGGCGGGATCGGCGAGCCATGCGGTGGCGCGGGCTGGATCGATGGCCGCGATGCCTGAGAGGACACTGCTGGCGAAATCCCCGCGCTGGCGGCTGCCGAGTTGATCGAGACTCGCGAGGGCAGCCTCCGGGTCTTCGCGGGCCCAGCGGGTCAGCATGAGGTGGAGGGCCGTCTTGGCTTCCGGGTCCCAGTCCGGAGCCGTGCGGCGGAGCGACTCGATGGCCGCCGGAAGTTGATCGACCGAAAGGCCGGCGACATGGGCCATGAGGGCTTCGAGGCGCCGCGCCGGGTCGCTCAGGGCCATGATGGCGTCGAGAGAAAGTGCGGGTTTCGCTGGAGTGGCCGGATCTGCTGCCGGGGAGGGAATGCTGCCGCTTAGCATTGGTCCGCTGGCCGACTGGGCCGCTCCGAGGGCGGAGCGGAGCCGGGCAATTTCCGCTGACTGATGTTTCGTGCGCAGAGCGAAGAAGGCGGCGGCCCCGGCCGACAGAACGGCCGCGGCGGCAGAGACGGTGACGAGAGGAGACCGGTTCATGGCGGTGAAGAATAGGGCATCACGGTGGGGCGGCACAAGTTCCGATGCGCCGCCTGATCGAGTGGGCCGGGAGTGGAGGGTGGCTGAAATGACTGCTGCGCTGGCAGCGTATGCGGAGCCTTTCCCATGGACACCAATCAATCCCGTCGTCGTTTTCTCCGATCTGCCGCTCTGACTGCGGCGGCTCCCTTTGTTGTTTCCGCGGCCCGCGCGGCTGATCCCATTGCCGGCGTGCCGAAGGCGCGGACGGTCGGTGGCATCCATATCGGGCCGCAGGCGTGGACCTTCAACCGCTTCACGGTGCTGGAGGCCATTGAATTTGCGGGCCGGAGCGGTTCGTCTGTGATCGAATGGTTTCCTGGCCAGAAGTTCAGCAAGGAGGGAGGCTCGTGGGGGCCGGGGGCGACGGCAGAGATGGAGAAGCAGGCACTTGAGGCGCTTCAGAAGTGGAACATCACGCCGATGAACTTCGGGGTCACCGGAGTTCCCAATAACGAGGCGGAAGCCCGCAAGGTCTTTGACTTCGCCAGGCGCTGGGGACTTTACGGGATCACTACGGAATCTGTCGAAAGCATCGATCTTCTTGAGAAGCTGGCGAAGGAATACGACATCCGCGTCTGCCTGCACAATCACCCGCGGCAGCCCAACAATCCCAACTACAGGGTCTGGGATCCGCAGTACATTCTCGACGTCTGCAAGGACCGCGATGCCCGCATCGGAGCCTGTGCCGACAGTGGCCACTGGATGCGGAGCGGACTCAATGCCCTCGATGCCGTCAAGCTCCTCAAGGGCCGCGTGCTCTCGATGCACCTGAAGGACCGGCTTGATGAAAAGAGCGAGGACGTTCCCTACGGAACCGGCAAGGCCAACGTCGCCGCCATTCTCAGCGAGGCACGTTCGCATGGCTTTGCCGGCAATGTTTCCATCGAATACGAGACCAACTGGGACCACAGCATCACCGATGTGAGCCAGTGCGTCGGCTACGTGCGCGCCCTCGGCGAGGCCAAGGGCTGGTAAGTCACGGAACGGCATCCGGTGGCCACCTTCCGTCAGCTGCGGGAGGTGGCCATTTCCATTTTCCGGAGGCGTTCGACGATCCCAGACATGACCCATCGGTAGAGGACCGGCAGCAGGACCAGCGTGAGGAATGTGCTGCTGAGGATTCCGCCGATCACCACCGTGGCAAGGGGCCGCTGGACTTCCGCACCAGGTCCGGTGGCCACCGCCATCGGAATGAAGCCGAGTGCCGCGACGAGAGCCGTCATGAGCACAGGCCGCAGCCTTGTCAGCGATCCCTCGACTACGGTGTCGGCCACGCTCCGTCCTTCCTCGAGCAATTCATTGAACGACGTGACCATGACGAGGCCATTGAGGACAGCGACTCCGCTCAGCGCGATGAAGCCGACCGCGGCCGTGATCGAAAACGGCATGCCGCGCAGCCAGAGCGCGATGATTCCCCCGGTGAGGGCGAGGGGAATGCCCGTCGCAATGATGAGCGTCTGCGGCAGACTGCGGAAGGACAGGAAGATGAGCAGGAGAATCAGGCCGAGGGCAGCCGGCACCACGATCGCGAGGCGGGCCCGCGCCTCGTTCAGATTCTTGAACGAGCCACCGAACTCGAAGCTGTAGCCTTCCGGCAGCTTGAGTCTCTCCGTGAGGCGGGCGGACGCCTCGCGTACAAAGCCTTCCATGTCGCGGCCCGTCACACCGATCATGAGACCGACCTTCCGCTGGGTGAGTTCGTGGCCGATGGGTTCGACGACCTTTTCGTGCCGGAGTGTGGCGACCTTTTCGAGGGGGACGAGCCCTCCGTCTCCGGCGCGGACGGGGAGCGAGCGGATGATGGCTTCGTCGGCGCGCTGACCTTCCGGGAGACGGACGACGATATCGAAGCGGCGGTTGCCTTCGACGATGGTTCCTGCGGTTTCGCCGCCGAGGGCGGTGGCGACGGCGCGGTTGAGTTCCGAGGCCGGAATGTTGCGGCGGTTCAGTTCCGTGCGGTTCGCTTCAAGGACGAGATTGGTGGTGCGGCCGTCGACTTCCAGCTGGGCATCGCCGCCGGGCACGGCAGCCACGATGTCGCGGGCCTCGCGGGCGAGGCGCTCCAGTTCATCGAAGTCGTTGCCGAAGATCTTGAGGGAAAGTTCTGCTTTCGATCCTTCGAGCATTTCGTTGAAGCGCATTTCGATGGGCTGGGCGAATTCGAATTCGTGCCCTGGGATTTCCGCATTGATGGCGGCTTCGATCTGTCCGCAGAGTTCCTGTTTGGTGCGCGGGCGACCCGGCGTCATGGGCCAGTCGCGCAATGGTTTGTAGAAGATGTAGAAGTCGTTTTCATTGGGAGCCATGGGGTCCGTGGCGACTTCGCTCGTGCCGATTCGGTTGAAGACGTAGGTGACTTCCGGAAACTTCGCGAGCACCAGCTTTTCGGCGGCGAGCTGCATTTCGAGGGATTTCCCGAGGCTCATGCCGACTTCCTTGTAGACCATGGAAGTGATGGCTCCCTCGTCGAGCTTGGGCACGAATTCCGCACCGAGGCGGCTGTAGAGCAGGCCACATCCGGCGAAGAGGGCGATGGCCCCGGTGACCGTGAGCCAGCGGGCGCGCAGGGCCAGCTGCAGGATGGGTCGGTAGACCGCCTTGGCGGCCCGGATCAGCCAGTTGTCCTTTTCCTCGATGCGGCCGCGCAGGAACCATGCGCAGAGCACCGGCATGAGAGTGAGCGCGAGGAGCAGGGCACCGGTCAGGGCGAGAATCACCGTGAGCGCCATGGGCCGGAACATTTTACCCTCGACCCCGCTCAGGCTGAGGATGGGCAGGTAGACGATCGTGATGATGAGCACGCCGAAGAACATGGGTTTGCCGACCTGACGGGCGGCGCGCAGGACGATGCGGTTGCGTTCTTCGCCATCGAGCGGTCGGCCGAGCTGGTGCTGCCGCTCGGCGAGCTGGCGCACGATGTTTTCGACCATGACGACGGCTCCATCGATGATGAGGCCGAAATCGACGGCACCGAGCGACATGAGATTGCCGCTGATGCCCCATCGGTTCATGCCGGTGATGGCGAAGAGAAAGGAGAGCGGAATGGCGAGGGCCACGATGAGGGCGGCGCGCCAGTTGCCTAGCAGCAGCATCAGGACCACCACCACGAGGACGGCTCCCTCGAAGAGATTCTTCTTCACGGTCGCAATGGTGCGGTCGACCAGTTCCGAGCGATCGTACACCGTGTGCAGTTTCATGCCGGCCGGGAGTTTGCGGGCCACTTCCTCGAGGCGAGGCTGGACGCGCTGGCAGACCACGCGGGCGTTTTCGCCGGCCAGCATCATGACTGTGCCGAGCACGCATTCCTCGCCGTTCCATGTGGCGGCCCCGGTGCGGTATTTTTCGCCGGAGGAGACCCGGGCGACATCGCTGACGCGGAGTGGTTCGACACCGCCGCCGAACTTGATGGGCAGACCGGCGATTTCGGCGGGCGAACGGACGCGGCTGACGGCGCGGATGGTGACCTGTGCACCGTCCTGGGAAACGATGCCGCCGCCGGCATTTTCGGAATTGGCACGGATGACATCGGCCAGTTCGCCGACGGTGAGCGAGGCCTCGCGGAGCTTCGTGAGGTCCGGTTCAACGACGATCTGGCGTTCGA
>CAZSDE010000123.1:3866-8591 GCA_964605435.1 uncultured Akkermansia sp. | reverse complement strand
ATGAGGATGGCGGCTTCTTCCTGGAGCTGGGCTGGCTGCGGTTGCGGGGCGGGGCGGAGCACCTCGGGACCACCGGACTGCCAGCGGTCCTGGGTGCTGACGGGGACTTGCTGGGGTTGGGTGGGGCGCTGCTGTGGTTGCTGCGGTGCGGGTTGCTGCTGCGGTTGGCCGCCGCCGAGGATATCGCGCAGGATCTGGGCGCTGGCCTGGCTGCCGCCTCCGGAGGATCCACCGCCGAGAAGAGTTCCGAGGAGTTCGATTGCGTTCATGAGGATTGGTGGGGGTTTGGTAATGTGAAGGCTGCGCGGGTGAAGACCGTCAGCACGGTGGCTGTGATAGGATGGGGCGGGCGCGGCGTCAAACAGCTTCGCAGACGGCAGCCGGATGACGGCGGCGGCCCGATTCCGCCTTGCGTTCGGGTCGTCTGCCCCTCACCATCGAAGTCAGTTCAACACGATTGCTTCATGCCTGAGACCTATGCTGTGATTCTTGCGGGGGGGAGTGGACGACGCTTCTGGCCGCTGAGCCGGGATGCGAAGCCCAAGCAGTTGCTGCAGCTGTTCGGGAGTGACACGCTCCTTGAACAAGCCGTGCGCCGGTTGGATGGCATGGTGCCGCCCGAGAACATTCTGATTCTGACGAATGCAGAGCAGGAAGTGTCCGTGAGGATGCTGATGGGCGACCGGATTCCGGCGGAGAACATTGTGGCCGAGCCTGCCAAGCGGGATACGGCACCGGCGATTGCGCTGGGGATTGGCTGGGTGGCCGCACGGTGTCCCGATGCGGTCATGTTGGTCCTGCCAGCCGACCAATTGATTCAGCAGGAAGAAGCCTTCCGGGAATGTCTGGCGGGGGCGGTGGAAGTGGCGTCGCGCACCAGTGCCCTGGTTACGGTGGGGATCCGTCCGACGTGGCCTTGTCCGAGCTATGGCTACATCGAGCGGGGGAGGCGGGCGTTCATTTCCGGGCTGCAGCACAGTCCCGCGCTTTATGAAGTGGTGAGGTTCCGCGAGAAGCCGAATCCGGATCTGGCCGAGGAATTTCTGCGGGCGGGCACGTTCACGTGGAATGCCGGCATGTTCATCTGGAGTGTGCCTGCCGTCATGGCTGAACTGGCGGCGCATTGCCCCGAGCTGGCGCGCTTCGTGTCCGAGATCAAGGATTCGCGTGATCTGGCGGCTTCGCTGGCGGCGCAGTTCGGGTCGCTTCCGAAGATTTCCATCGATTACGCCCTCATGGAGAAGGCCGGGCGGGTCTTGAATGTGGAAGCGAGTTTTGACTGGGACGACGTGGGGTCGTGGATTTCCGTGGCCAAGTATCTACCGCAGGACAACGACCGCAATGCGGCCAACGAGCCGGTTTCCCAGCTGGATTCGGCGGGCAACATTGTCTTCAACACGACAGGCAAGCGGATTGCTCTGCTGGGGGTGAAGGATTTGATTGTGGTGGAGACTGACGATGCCGTGCTGGTGGCGGACAAGAATTGTGCGGATGCCATCAAGAACCTTGTCGATCTCGTGCCGCCCGAGCTGCATTGATGGGTTCCGTCGGCGTCTTTCCGGTTTGTCCTCATGATATCGGGTCCAGAACTTGACCGGCTCACCGGGGGAATTGCGGAGCGGTTGCGGCGGCGGGGGCTGCGGCGCACGAAGGCCCTTGATCTGCTGATTGGCGAGATGGCGCAGCGGGACAAGCCAGTCACCATTGCCGAGCTGAGTCAGAGTGCCGCCCTCAGTGACCGCTGTGATCCGGCGACCGTGTACCGTTTGCTCATGAAGCTGGAGACGCACGGGGTCGTGCGGCGGCTGGGTCTGCACGACCGTTCCGCGTATTTCATTCTGAACCTTCCTGAGCGGCACCATGATTATCTCGTCTGCACCGGCTGCGGGACGATTGCGGAAGTCGACATGGAATGTCCGGTGCGGGCCCTTGAGCGGAAGCTCGAGAAGTCGTCCGGGTTCCGTCATGTGTATCACGAACTCGAGTTCTTCGGGATCTGTCCGGATTGTCATGCCGGGCGGGAAGAAGCGGGGTCGGCGCATTGCTGCTGAGCATGGATGGGGTGCGCGCATTGTTTCTGGACCGTGATGGGGTGGTGAATTGCTGTCCGGGGGATGGCTATGTGCGGACGCCCGGGGAATTCCGCTTCATGCCCGGAATCTTTCCTCTCCTGTGCTGGGCGGCCGCGCAGGGATGGAAGCTCGTGCTCGTGACCAATCAGCAGGGCGTGGGGAAAGGCATCATGTCCGCCGGCGATCTGGACGCCATTCACGGAAAAATGCAGTCGGATCTGGCGCGGGAAGCTGTCCCCTTCGATGCGATTTATGCCTGCACGCATCTGGCGGGCACCTGTGATTGCCGGAAGCCATCGCCGGTCATGATTGCGCGTGCCTGCCGGGAGCATGGGATGCTCATTGGCGATGCTGACCGGGATATCGCGATGGCCCGGAATGCCGGGGTAGGCGTCGCCATGCGTCTGCTCGGTGGCCGGGTTGAGGAAGAAGCAGCCGACGTCCGGGTGCACACACTCGGGGAAGCGCTTGACTGGCTGCGCGGGCGGGAGTGGCCGTGAGGTCCTCCGGGGATATCCTGACCGCTTTGCGCTTGCCCTTGGGGAGGCACTGCCGGAAGTCGCCGCCCCCTTGAAACATTACTGATGGCAGAAGTCTATTTTCAGAATCTCACACGCGGTCAGGAGATCGGTGCCAACAGCTATCTGCTTGAAGATGGCCGGTCCCGCATTCTGCTGGATTCCGGAATGCATCCCAAGGGGAAGGGGTACGATGCGCTGCCCGACTTTGATCTGATTGGGCCGTGGGTGCTGGATCTGGCCGTGATCACGCACGGGCATCTGGACCACATCGGATCGCTGCCGGTGCTCATGCGGCGGCAGCCGGGACTGCGGGCCGTCATGACGCCGCTGACTGCCGAGATTACCGAAGCCATGCTGCACAACAGCTGCAACGTGATGACCTCGCAGCGGGATCAGGAAGGCATCCGCGAGTACCCATTGTTCACGCACCGGGAAGTCGATGGCATGCTGCGGCGCTGGCTGCATCAGCGCCCGGGACGGAGTTTCGAGATCCGGGAAACCGGGGTGCGGGCCGAATTTTTCGATGCCGGGCACCTGCCGGGGAGCATCGGGGTGCAGCTGGATTATGGCGACCTGAGGGTTTTCTATACTGGCGATGTGCATTTCGAGCCGCAGACGCTCAGCACGGCGGCGGCCTTTCCGGAGACGGGAATTGATGTGCTCATCATGGAAGCGACGCGCGGGGCCGTGCCGCGGGATCCGGCCTATACGAGACAGCGCGAGAGCTGGCGCCTTGCGGAAGCGGTCATGCGGACCATTGGCCGCGGGGGCAGTGTCCTGCTGCCGGTTTTTGCGCTCGGGAAGACGCAGGAAATCCTCATCATGATCCACGATCTCAAGCGGACTGGTCATCTGTCGCGGGACATTCCCGTGCATATCGGGGGCCTGAGCACGAGGATGACGCAGATCATTGACCGGCATTGTGAAGATGTGCCCCGGACGCATCGGGGGTTCCGGATTCTCGAGAGCATGGATGGGCTTATCCGGGCGAAGAAAGGCGAGCGGCTCACGACGGGTGCGCCGGGCCGGATTTATGCCCTCAGCAGCGGCATGATGAGTGAATACACGGCGAGCAATGACTTTGCCTATAACTTCATCGACAACCCGAAGAATTCCGTGATTTTCGTAGGCTATGCCGATCCTGACAGTCCGGGAGGGCATCTGCGCAAGGCCGCTGCGGGCGATCCGGTGAAACTGCATCATGCCTATCCTCCGGTGACCCTGCGTGCCGAGGTGGAAGCCTTTGATTTCAGCGGTCATGCCACCCGTGATGAATTGGTGGAATATGCGAAGCGGGTGCGGCCGCGGAAGCTTCTGCTGGTGCATGGCGATGCGCCGGCCATGGCGTGGATGGTGCCAGCGCTGCAGGCCGCGCTACCCGAGACTGAAGTGATGGTGCCGCTGCCTGGCGAGCGGATCCGGCTCGATGGCTGAGGTCTGTGCTGGCGCCGCGGGCTGGTGGGTGGTCAGCCCTGAGTCCGGCGGCGGAGGCGTCGCCAGGTGCTCCAGAGGTGGAGTCCGGCCCATGCGAGGGCGGCTGCGGTGAGTCCGGCGGCGGCGAGGTTGAGTGGTTTACGGAAGGTCTGGTAGAGGGCGGCACCGGCGCGTTCGAGGAAGCCCGGGGTCGATCCATCGCCGAAGATTTCGCGTCGGGCTGCGATCACGGCGGTGGTGGCTGATCCGGCGATGAGGAGGCGGGGATGCCTTTCAATCCATGCGAGGGTCTTGGCCGGGGCCGTGCGCATCATGTCGAGAAAGGCCGAGCGTTCCGCCGGTGCGAGCCGGGCGAGGTCGTCGGCGTGGCGGCTCAGCGCGATGGCTTCGTCCGTACTCAGGCGTCTGGCGACGTCGAGTCCTTCGCTGCCGAGACGGCTGGCGATGGGGCTGGCGAGTCCCGGGTGACGGGCGGCGGTTTCGAGGGCGGCCTCCCCAGAATGAGCAGGTACACCTTTGCCATCCAAAAAAAGCTCATGGGCCAGGTGCACGCGCTCCCATCGTTGATCGCGATCCATGGCGTAGTAGCGGCCAATCACCGTAGCAACCCGTGCCCGGGGAATCTTGGCCACGGCATGCTCCAAGGTGCGGAGGAACCCGCGACCGGATGTCGGAGATACGTCGCGCCCGTCGGTGAT